>JAHEBY010000079.1 GCA_024642025.1 Comamonadaceae bacterium
CACGCCTTCGGTTGTGAGCCATTGGTGCGTCATCACCCGAGACAGCGAAGCGCCCTTGTGAGCGATCAAGTCAGGCATGTACGGTCCACCAAACGTGTAGACCAAAAAGGTTAGCGCAACGATCACCATCGGGAGGCCGAGTGAACGCCGGGTGGCTTCGAGCAGCAGGATCATGCCCACGACCCCGACGACGAGGTCCTGCATGATGGGTTGCCCCGGCCGGGTCGCAAGCTCCCGGTAGAAAACAAATAGATAACTCGCGCAGGCGGCACCGACCAACGCGAACACCCAATCCTGCACGGGCACGCGGTCACGAGGTGAGCGTTTCAGGGCAGGGTAGGCCAGAAACGCCAGAAAGATGGCAAACGCCAAATGTATGGCGCGGGACTGCGTGTCATTGAAGACACCAATTCCCAGAGTAAATGGAAGTGGGGACGCGATCCAGAGTTGAAAGGTGCTCCATGCGAGGCAAACGCCGAGAATCAGGCGGCGCACACCCGGCCCGGGCGTGCGGCCGCCTGCATCGTTTTCAGCGACCAACTTGTTAACGTCGATCTCGGGCGTTGCAGTATTTTCTGGCTTTTTTTGCGTCATGGATTTGCTCCTGTTTTTTCTTGATTGACTACGTGGCGCTGGACCCCGACCGGGGCGCAGCGCCACGCTTGATTCGCCAATTTCTCTGGATGGCTAAGGTATAAGGCTTAGAGCCAGCCTTTTTCCTTGTAGTACTTGACGGCGCCTGGGTGAAGTGGCGCAGAGTTGCCGTTTTTCACCATGCTTTTGGGATCCAGATGGGCAAACGCTGGATGCAATTTCTTGAAGTCTTCAAAGTTCTCGAAGACGACCTTCACCAGCTCATAGACAACTGCATCGGATACCTTGGTTGATGCGACCAAAGTGGCCAGCACGCCATAAGTAGGTGTCGGATTCGGATGCCCAGCGTAAATGCCGCCCGGAATGTCCACCTTTGCATAATATGGAGCGCCTTTGACAAGCTTGTCAACAGCTGGGCCGGTCAAAGGGACCAGCTTTGCACCGCAGGTCGTGATGGGATCCTGAATGGCAGCAGAGGGATGTCCCACGCCATAGAAGAACCCATCGATTTTGTTGTCGCACAACGCGGCTCCCTGTTCGTCAGCCTTGAGCTCGGAAGCCAGGCCAAAGCTGGCCGTCGTCCAGCCCATGGCGGAAAGCAACTCTTCCATCGAAGCGCGGGTACCTGAACCCGGGTTGCCGATATTGAAGCGCTTGCCCTTGAAATCTTCGAATTTCCCAATGTTGGCTTCCTTGCGAGCCAAAACAGTGAATGGCTCGGGATGGATCGAAAAGACTGCACGAAGCTCAGGGAACTTGCCGTCTTTCTCAAACACCTTGGTTCCATTTGCGGCATGAAACTGCCAGTCGGACTGGGCAACGCCAAAGTCGAGTTCGCCCGCCCGGATGGCGTTGATGTTGAATACTGACCCACCGGTGGATTCGACGGAGCATCGAATGCCATGTTTGGCGCGGTCTTTGTTCATCAGGCGACAAATCGCGCCGCCAGCCGCGTAATACACGCCAGTCACGCCGCCAGTGCCGATTGTGGTGAACTTTTGTTGTGCGGCTGCTGGCCCGGAAGTAATCAGCAGCGCCATTGCGGTGGCGCCCAGTGCGAGTCGTAACGACATTTTTTTCATGAATAAATCTCCTGTTGGTTGGAAAATTGACCGAACGAAAGATCGTCCAGCGTGGGAAACGGGTATTGCAATATGCTTCCGTCAGTGAATTTCAGCAATGGCGCTATTTACAGCCAAGGCCAAGCGGTCTGTGATCATGTCAAGCTCGTCATCGGAGACGATGAACGGTGGCGCCAGCAAAATGTGGTCGCCCCTCTGGCCGTCGATGGTGCCACCCATGGGGTAGACCATCAGGCCAGCGGACATGGCTTGTTTCTTGATACGTGCATGCAGTTTGATTGCGGGATCAAAGGGGGTCTTCGTTTCACGGTCTGCAACCAGCTCGACTCCAAAGAACAAACCCCTGCCGCGCAAGTCGCCGACATTTGGATGGTCTGCAAACCGCGCGTGAAGTCTTGAAGCCAGACCGTTGCCTTGCCGGCGAACAGCACCCAATAAGCCATCGCGCTGGATAACCTGTTGAACCGCCAACGCCGCAGCGCAGGCGACAGGGTGTCCGAGATAGGTGTGCCCATGCTGAAACAGGCCACTGCCGGTTTCAAAGGCGTTGACCAGGGTGTGCTGGGCCATCACCGCTCCAATAGGTTGATAGCCGCCGCCGAGGCCCTTCGCCACGCACAGCAGGTCGGGCACGACATCTTCTTGATCGCAAGCATGCATAGAGCCCGTCCGCCCCATGCCACACATCACCTCATCAAGAATGAGCAGGATGCCATGACGCGTGCACAACTCCCTGACGCCCTTCAGGTAGCCGTTTACCGGAACCAAAGCGCCAGCGGTTGCGCCGACCACAGTCTCGGCCACAAACGCGATGACGTTTTGCGGGCCGAGTCGGTGAATGGCTTCCTCGAGTTCGCTAACGAGCCTCGCACCGTATTCGGTTGGACTTTCATCTGCCTTTTTTTCGCGATACTCATAGCAGGGGGAAACATGCGTCACGTCGATCAACAATGGCGCGAATTGTTTGCGACGCCATGCGTTGCCGCCAACTGCCAACGCGCCGAGGGTGTTGCCGTGGTAGCTCTGTCTGCGTGCAATGAAATGCTGGCGGTTCGGCTGGCCAATTTCGACAAAATACTGGCGCGCCATCTTCAACGCCGTCTCGATCGCCTCTGATCCACCCGATACAAAGTAGACGTGGCTCATTCCGGCGGGTGCTTCTGCAATCAGGTGGTCTGCAAGACGCTCTGCAACTTCCGTGGTGAAGAAACTCGTATGCGCATAGGCCAATGCGTCAATCTGAGCATGCATGGCAGCGAGCACATCGGGATGTCCATGGCCCAGGCAGGACACCGCAGCTCCGCCGCAAGCATCAATGTACTTGCGGCCAGTCGCGTCTGTCAGTGTGACACCTGATCCACTCACCGCTATGGGCAAGTGATGATGCAGGTTTCTGTGGAAGACGTGAGATTTTGAATGACTGGCTGCATAACCAGTCATTGCTTGACTTGTTCGCATCTGGTGGTCATCTTGACACACCAGACCCGATTGTCAATTAGGGATATCGCTAGCGCTTTTCGTATTGTGAAGTGCCAAACAACACTTCGCGCGCCTTCTCATCCATCAATGGAACACGCAAATCTGCCAGCACTTGTTGCCCGCGTTGCACGGCAGGGCGCATGCCAATCTTGTCAAACCAGGCCTTGAGATGCGGGAATTCAGCCCACTCGATGCCCTGGTTTTTCCAGCTGCGGACCCACGGATAGATGGCGATGTCGGCAATCGAGTACTGGTTGCCTGCAATGAACTTGTGTGTGGCGAGTTGCTTGTCCATCACGCCATAGATGCGCCGCGTCTCGTTGGTGTACCGGTTGATCGCGTACTCAATTTTCTCGGGTGCATATTGTCTGAAGTGATGGGTCTGCCCCAGCATGGGCCCAACGCCACCCATCTGAAACATCAGCCATTGCAGGACGTCAAATTTGGCGCGATCCGATTTGGGTAGAAACTTGCCCGTCTTGGCTGCAAGATAAAGCAGGATCGCGCCAGACTCGAACAGGGCAATTGGTTTGCCATCCGGTCCATCTGGGTCGACCATGGCCGGGATTTTGTTGTTCGGGCTGATTTTCAAAAACTCGGGCGCGAATTGTTCACCCTTGCCAATGTTTACGCCAATGGCTTCCCAATCGCGCCCGAGCCGCAGGCCGCACTCTTCCAGCATGATGTGAACCTTGTGACCGTTGGGCGTTGCCCATGAATAGACTTTTATCATGATTTACCTTAAAAATATTGATGTTTTAGGCCTTTGGCCCCCGTCGTATATGTGTAAATAGCTATTAAATTAATAGTATTCGAATTTGATCGAATCGGCTCCAGATCAGGAGCCCCGGGTAATTGGCATCTCCACCTCGCGCGGGTTGAGCGCATATTTACCTAGCTCCAGTTTGGCTATGGAGTTGCGGTGCACTTCGTCTGGCCCATCGGCGAAGCGCAGTGTGCGCGCGGCCGCGTAGGCGTACGCCAGCGGAAAGTCACCGCTCACGCCACCACCACCATGCACCTGCATCGCCCAATCAATCACGTCGCAGGCCATGTTGGGCGCCACCACCTTGATCATGGCAATTTCAGTCTTGGCCACTTTATTGCCTACTGTGTCCATCATCCACGCGGCCTTGAGCGTCAGAAGCCTGGCCATGTCGATCCTGCAACGGGCTTCGGCAATACGCTCCTGAGTTACCGTTTGTGAGGCCACCGTCTTGCCAAACGCGACCCGCGACGATGCGCGTTTGCACATCAGCTCAAGCGCCCGCTCGGCCAGGCCAATCAGACGCATGCAGTGGTGAATGCGTCCGGGGCCGAGGCGCCCTTGTGCGATTTCAAAGCCGCGGCCTTCGCCCAGCAGAATGTTGCTCACAGGCACCTTGACGTTTTCAAAAAGTACTTCCATGTGGCCGTGCGGCGCGTCGTCATAGCCAAAGACAGTCAGCGGTCTGATCACCCTGATGCCGGGCGTGTTCGCAGGCACCAGCACCATGCTTTGCTGGGAATGGCGAGGTGCGTCAGGGTCAGTCTTGCCCATGGTGATATACACGGCGCAGCGTGGGTCGCCCGCGCCTGAGGTCCACCACTTGCGGCCATTGATGACGTACTCGTCACCATGGCGTTCGATGCGCGTGGCAATATTGGTGGCATCGCTGGAGGCCACTTCTGGCTCTGTCATGGCAAAGGCCGAGCGGATTTTCCCGTCGAGCAGGGGCGCTAGCCAGAGCTTCTTGTTTTCCTCAGAACCATAGCGGGCAATGGTTTCCATGTTGCCGGTGTCGGGCGCAGAGCAGTTGAATACCTCGCTGGCCCAAGGCACATGGCCCATGACCTCTGCCAGCGGGGCGTATTCCTGATTGGTGAGGCCTGCGCCGCTGTAGCCTGATGCCGCCGCACTGTCCACAGGCAAAAACAAGTTCCACAGGCCTGCCGCCCGCGCCTTGACCTTCAGGCCCTCAATGAGTTGCAATGGCGTCCAGCGTTTGCCTGCGGCGGTGTTGGCCGCAAGCTCCCGCTCGAATTCGGCTTCTGCCGGATAAATATGATCGTCCATGAACCGCTGCACTTTGGCCTGGAGTTCACGGGTACGGGGCGAATAATCAAAATCCATTTGAAGGGCTCCCTGGTTGTTGTAGTGGTTGTGTTTGCATTTGCACTTGCGTGATTTACGACTTGTTGGCGAAAAACCAGGCCATTTCAGCCAGCGGCTTGACGCCCGCCGCAGAAGCCGCCGCCTGCGCGCTGGAGGCTGTGCCAGACTGGATCCGTTTGGCAATGCCTTGCAGAATCGCCGCGATTCGAAAGAGGTTGTAGGCCAGGTAGAAATTCCAGTCGACCTTGAGCTCATCAACTTTGGCAAAGCCCGTCCGTTCGCAATAAGCGCGCAGGTAATCTTCTTCTGAGGGTATGCCGAGCTCGGCCAGGCCCAGCCCGCCGATGCCACGGAACGCACCAGGCGGGATGTGCCACGCCATGCAGTGGTAGCTGAAGTCGGCCAACGGGTGTCCCAGTGTTGAAAGCTCCCAATCCAGTACCGCCAGCACGCGTGGCTCCGTGGGATGAAAAATCAGGTTGTCCATGCGAAAGTCGCCATGGACGATGCTGGTGCGCGTGTCGTCCAGCGCGCTGGCTGGAATATGCGCGGGCAGCCATGCCATCAACTGGTCCATCTCCTTGATGGGCTCGGTGATGGATGCAACATACTGCTTGCTCCAGCGGCCGATCTGCCTCTCAAAATAGTTGCCGGGTTTGCCGTAGCCGGCCAGCCCCCGTTGGGTGAAATTAACCTTGTGCAGCGCTGAGATGACGCGGTTCATTTCGTCGTAAATGGCTCCACGCTCGGACTTCGACAGGCCCGGCAATGACTGATCCCACAACACGCGGCCCTGCACAAACTCCATGATGTAAAAGGCGCGCCCGATGATGGACTCGTCCTCGCACAGGGCGAGCATTTTTGCGACAGGCACGTCGGTGCCAAAGAGGCCGCTCATGACGGCGAATTCACGCTCCACCGCATGGGCCGAAGGCAGCAGCTTGGCGACAGGCCCTGGTTTGGCACGCATCACATAGCTTTGATTGGGCGTGATGAGCTTGTAAGTCGGATTCGATTGGCCGCCCTTGAACATTTCAACACCCAGCTGACCCTCAAAACCTTTTACGTGTTGATGCATCCACCGCGTGAGCGAGTCCACATCGAAAAGGTGACGCTCGGCGACCGCTTGGGTACCTACGAAGTGATCAAAATTTCCCATGCGCTTCCAGAAATGCGGATTTGAGTGGTGGCTCAGGTGTCAGATTCGACGATGCGCATCAGGGCCTCACGGTCCCGCACGATCAGACCACTCGGCTCAATGCGGATGATGTCTTCGCGTTCCATGGCCTTGAGTTCCTGGTTAACGCGCTGACGCGATGCGCCGAGCAGCTGGGCCAGCTCTTCCTGAGCCAGTTGCAGGCTGATGCGTATGTCGTTGCTGTTGGCCAGACTCGGCACGCCATAGCTGCGCACCAAGTGAGCCAATTGTTTGGCCAGGCGGGCGCGCAAGGGCAGGGTGTTCAAGTCCTCCACCAGGCCAAACAGCTGGCGAATGCGCCGGGCCTGCAGCCGGAGCAAGGCTTCGTACAACTCGACGTGGATGTTGAGAATCTTGCGAAAATCCGCTTTTGCGACGCCCACGATGGTGCACTCCCCGTGGGCGTAGGCATCATGGGTACGGCAGTCGCCGTCAAAAATGGCCACGTCACCGAACCAGATGCCGGGCTCGACATACGCCAGCGTTACCTGCTTGCCCGTGATGGACGTAGAGCTGACGCGGACAGCACCTTTGGCGCAGGCCACCCATTCCTCGGGGGGATCGCCGCGCGCGGCGATGAGGTCGCCGTCCTTGAAGCGCTTGATGTATGAGCATCTGAGTATGTCGTGTCGCAATGAAGGGGAAAGTGAAGAAAACCAGCGCCCGGAATTGATCGCTTCTCTCTCTTCGATGGTAAGTATGGGTTGGTCCATGGCCTGTCCTGTAGGTGACTGGTTACAGCTCGAAATCAGGCGGTTGCTTGTCAAGAAACGCGCGAATGCCGATTCCTGCGTTTGGATGGTGCAGGTTGGTCACAAAGTGCAGCCGCTCGAGCATCATATGATCCGGCAGGCTATTGCGCTGCGCCTGGCTGGCCAGTGCTTTGGCGCTGGCCAGCGCGTTGCCAGCTTTTGAACTCAGGCTGTTTGCCAGTTTCATTGCATCAGGCAGAGCTTCGCCAGGCTCCGAGATGCGGTTGACAACACCCATCTCGTGCAGCCGAAGGGCGGAAACGCGTTCACCGCACATCAGCAACACGAGATGCGGTTGACAACACCCATCTCGTGCAGCCGAAGGGCGGAAACACGTTCACCGCACATCAGCAACTCGTTGACCAGTTGGCGCGGCAGGGCTTGTGCCAGTTGCCAACTGCCGCCGCCATCGGGAGACAGGCCGATGTTGATGTACGCCATTACAAAGACTGCACTGCGAGCGGCAACCACCAGGTCGCAGGCGAGTGCCAATGAAAAGCCCGCCCCCGCTGCAGAACCCTCGACTGCGGCAATGACCGGCTTGGGGATAGCTTGAATTGCACGGATCCAGTCATGCAATCTGTCAATACTTTGCTCTTGCACCGACGCGGGCTGCTCGCGGTTAATCTGCAGCCGGTGCAGGTCGCCGCCCGCGCTAAATGTCAAGCCACCTCCGGTAATCACGATGCAGCCGATAGCAGGATCATCTTTTGCGCTGGCCAAAGCGCGCATACCCTCGGTGTAAACGCTCGGCCCAAGTGTGTTGCGCTTTACCGCGCCCGAGATCGTCAGCACCATGACGCGACCATGAACCGACGCATCGAGTGACGAAGCGAGCAGGGTGCTGTTTGATTCCATCATGGTTTTATTCCTGTTGCCCCACCATCAGAAATCTTCTTCATGCAAGAGGCTCAGGCCAATGGCGCCGCGTCTGCGCAGCCAGGGGCTGGGTCGGTAGCGCGGGTCTCCATAGACCGTCTGCATGTTGAACAACACCTCCAGCACATTCGTGGGGCCGTAAAGATTGCCCATCTCCAGCGGGCCTCTCGGGTAACCCAGTCCCAGGGTGACGGCCGTCTCCAGGTCGGCTGGCGAGCAAATGTTCTGCTGACAGATGTCCGAGGCTATGTTCACTATCGTCGCCACCACGCGCTGGGTCACAAACCCGCCGCTGTCCCGAATCAAGCTGACTGCCTTACCATCGCGGGCAAACAGCGCGTGTGCGGCCAGACGCATGTCTGCGCGTGTTGCCGGGTTGGTGGCCAGCACCCGGCGCCGGGTTGCGGCGTCATCGACCAGCATGTCGATGCCCACCGTTCTGGCCGGGTCGAGCCGCTCAACTACGGCGACCGTGGTGACATCAAACCCAAGTGGGGCTACGAGCGTGAGTGCCTGGGCAGATGGTGAGGCTCCGGTTTCTATGGTGGCGCCGAGATTTTTCAACAGAAGCAACAAGTCCGCACGCCGCGCCGCGCGCGGCGACAGCCACACGGGTGGCATCTCGGCCACCGTGGGAGGCGGTGCTTCGGCTTTGACCTGCACTACGCCATCTACATAACGATAAAAGCCTTCTCCCACTTTGCGGCCCAGCAAACCGCCTGCGAGCCGCTGGGCGGTTATTACGCTGGGACGATACCGGGGCTCTTCGAAATACTGATGGTAGACAGATTCCATAACCGGATGCGAGACATCCAGCGCGGTCAGATCCATCAGTTCAAATGGGCCGAGCTTGAATCCGGCCTGGTCCTTGAGAATGCGGTCAACCGCAGCAAAGTCGGTCACACCCTCGCCGACAATGCGCAGCGCCTCGGTGCCAAAACCTCGCCCGGCGTGGTTGACGATGAACCCCGGCGTGTCCTGCGCCATGACCGGCGTATGGCCCATTTCGCGGGCATAGGCGGCCAAAGACGTGCAAACTGCTGCGTCGGACTTCAGCCCGGCAATGACCTCCA
>JAHEBY010000080.1 GCA_024642025.1 Comamonadaceae bacterium
CGAAAAAACCGAGCTGCTCGCCGCGCAGGTAGAAGAGCAGGCGCAAGCCTTGCCCGATCTTGAAGAAGCCCTGCGCACCGCGCAGAAAAACGCCAACGAGCAGCGCAGCTCCGTGGGGCAGGTGCAGCAGCAGATCCAGGTGCTGGCAGCAGACCAGCGGAGCATTGAAGAACAAAGCCGGCAGCTAAATACCCGCCGCGAGCGGCTCACTGCTGACAAAAACGCGCTGGCTGCGCCCGAAGAGGCGCGCCTCATCAACCTGCAAGGCCAGTTGGCGGCGGCCACCGAGGCGGCCAGCGTGGCTGATGCGCGGCTGCATGAGCTGCAAGACAGCGTGCCGCAGCTTGATGAAGCCCGGCGCGTACAGCAGCAGGCGGTGAACACGCAGTCGGCCAAGCAGGCAGATTTGTCGGCCCGCATGGAGGCGCTCAAGGCGCTGCAAGAAAAGGTGCGCACCGACGGCAAGCTCAAGCCCTGGCTGGCCAAGCACGGGCTGGAGAATTTGCAGGGCCTGTGGAGCCGCATCCACATTGAGCAAGGCTGGGAGAACGCGCTGGAAGGCGCCCTGCGCGAGCGCATGGGCGCGATCGAGGTCTCGCGGCTGGACATGGTGCGCGCCTTTGCGCAAGACGCGCCCCCCGCCAAGCTCGCATTCTTTAGCCCGCCCATGGCGAGCGCGCCAGAGCCCAATGCGGTGCTGCCGCGCTTGGCTGACCTGCTGAAAATCAACGACGCGGGCCAAAAAGGTGTGCTGGCCGACTGGCTGCAGGGCTGTTACACCGCCAATAGTTTTGAAGACGCGCTCGCCAAACGCGCGAGTTTGCAGCCGGGCGAGACCATTTACGTCAAGAGTGGCCATGCCGTCAGCGCGCACAGCGTCAGCTTTTACGCGCCAGACTCGGAGCAGGCCGGCCTGCTGGCGCGTGCGCAGGAAATCGAAAACCTGGAGAAGCAATTGCGCGCGCAGGCGCTGATTTGCGAAGAGGCCCGCTCGGCGCTGGTGCGTGGCGAAGCGGCCTATGCCGATGCCTCGCAAAGGCTGGTAGCCGGGCGCCGCGAAGCCTCTGAAACCCAAAGCCGCGCCCACGAGCTGCAGGTAGAAACGCTGCGCCTCACGCAGCTGGCCGAGCAGACGCGCGCCCGCAGCGAGCAGATTGCCGGTGACTTGACCGAAGTGGACGCGCAGCTGGGCGACCTGCAGGAGCGCCGCGTAACGGCCGAGGCCCGCTTTGAAGAGCTCGATATGCAGCTGGCCGATACCCAGGAGCGGCACGCGCAGCTAGACGAAAAAGTCATCGACGCCGAGCGCCGCCTGAACGAGTGCCGCGAGCAGCAGCGCAGCCTTGAGCGCGAGGCGCAAGAGGCCGCCTATTCGCTGCGTAGCCTTGATGCGCGCAAGTCCGAGCTCACCCGTGCTATTGAAACCGCAGCGCAGCAGGCAGAATCCATAAGGGCTGAAGAGCTAAAATCCAATGAAGAACTGGTACGGTTGACTGATGCGTCGGCCCAGGCCGGGCTGCAGGCGGCGCTGACCATGAAGCTCGAGCGTGAACAAGCGCTCGGTGCCAAGCGCAGCGAATACGATGACCTCACCGCCAAACTGCGCGGCAGTGATGAGCGGCGCCTGCAGCTTGAGCGCGAGCTCGATCCGCTTCGTCAGCGCATCACCGAATTCCAGCTCAAGGAGCAGGCCGCGCGGCTGGGCTTCGAGCAATACGAGCAGTTGCTGGTCGACTCCAAGGCCGACCTGGAAGCGGTGGCGGCGTCCATCTCCACGGGCAACGTCAAGCTGGCTGGCATGCAGGGCGAGATTGACCGGCTCAACCGCGACATCGCGGCACTGGGCGCCGTCAACCTGGCCGCGCTGGATGAGCTGACCACCGCCCGCGAGCGCAAGCAATTCCTCGATGCGCAATCGGCCGACCTCACCGAGGCCATGACCACGCTGGAAGACGCCATCAAAAAGATCGATGCCGAAACCCGCGAGCTGCTGTCGGGCACGTTCAACACCGTCAACGAGCATTTTGGCCGCATGTTCCCCGAGCTTTTTGGCGGCGGCAACGCCAAGCTGGTGATTACCGGCGAGGAGATTCTGGACTCGGGCGTGCAGGTGATTGCGCAGCCACCGGGAAAGAAAAACCAGACCATTCACCTGCTGTCGGGTGGCGAAAAGGCGCTGACCGCCATTGCACTGGTGTTTGCGATTTTCCAGCTCAACCCGGCACCGTTTTGCCTGCTGGACGAGGTGGACGCGCCGCTGGACGATGCCAACACCGAGCGCTACTCAAAACTGGTGACCAGCATGAGCAAGGAAACCCAGTTCCTCTTTATCAGCCACAACAAGATTGCGATGGAAATGGCCGAGCAACTGATTGGCGTGACCATGCAGGAGCAAGGCGTTTCGCGTATCGTGGCGGTCGATATGGACGCAGCAGTCTCGCTGGCCGAGGCTGCCTGACCCCCGCAATAAATGAATTGACATGAGCAACCTGCAAATTGGACTGGCGGTAGTGGGCGGGCTGGTGCTGGCCGGTGTGGTGGCCCATGGTGCGTGGACGTCCCGCCGCAACGCACCCAGGCAGGCCACCGAGCCAGACCGCGCGCCCGAGCGTCCCCATGAAGGTATAGAGCCGGGCCTTGATGAGGCCGCGTTTAATGAGTTGGCGCAGTTTCCGCTGCCCGCCACAGAAAAGCGCCTGGTGCTGGACTCCCTGATTGACGTAATCGCACCCATTGCGCTGGATGCCCCGGTTTATGGCGAAGCCGCGCTGGCCTCCATGCCGCCCACACGGCGCGCTGGCAGCAAGCCGTTCTCCATCGAAGGGCAGAACGCCGAGAGCGGCCAGTGGGAAACTCCCACTGCCGGGCAGCAATACAGCGCGTTTCAGACC
Organism: Comamonadaceae bacterium; assembly: GCA_024642025.1. Taxonomy (GTDB): domain Bacteria; phylum Pseudomonadota; class Gammaproteobacteria; order Burkholderiales; family Burkholderiaceae_C; genus Egaibacter. The sequence continues at coordinate 2,892 of JAHEBY010000080.1, forward strand.
GGCGTGCAGCTGGCCAACCGCACCGGGGCGTTGAACGAAATCGAATATTCCGAGTTCGTCATGAAGACGCAGGCTTTTGCCGATAGCGTTGGCGGGACGCCAGACTTTCCGGACATGCTGGACGAGGTGGCCCGCGCCCGCGAGCTGGACCAGTTTGCCAGTGCGCATGATGCGCAGCTCGATTTTTTTGTGCGCGCCCGCTCTGCCGCCTGGAGCCCGGGCTATGTGCAGCAAAACGCGGCCCAGCTCGGGTTTGTGCCCGGCGCCATGCCGGGGCGCATGGTGTTGCCCGCCAGCGCGGCCGGCATGCCGCCCGTGCTGAGCCTCAGCTTCGACACCCAGGCCGCGTTAGCCGAAGACCCTGCCCAGTCGGCCATTCGCGAAATGTCGCTGGCGCTGGATGTGGGCCAGGTAGACCGCGCCGAGCAGCCTTACGAGCGCATGCGCGAGGCCGCCCGTGCGCTGGCGCAAGCCATGGATGGCGTGGTGACCGACGCCAATGGTGTGTTGCTGGTCGATGAAGCCATGGACGTTTTTGCGAACGATCTCCAAACCATGTACAACACGCTCGACGAGCGCGAACTGTCGGCAGGTTCGACGCTGGCGCGCCGCCTGTTCTCCTGAAGTCATGGCCGGGCCAACCGCCGATGGCAAGGTAGATATGGAGCATCTGGCCGCGCTGAGGGCCACGCTGCATCAACACGCACACCAGTACTATGTGCTGGACGCGCCGCAGATCCCGGATGCCGAATACGACAAGCTGTTTCGTGAACTGCAGGCCATTGAAGCAGCGCACCCCGAACTGATCAGCTCCGATTCGCCCACACAGCGGGTGGGCGGCAAGCCGCTGGATGGTTTTGCCAGCGTTCGGCACACAGTGCCCATGCTCAGCATCCGCACCGAAACCGATACAGAGGCGAGCGGCGCCCACAACTTTGATGCCCGCGTGCGCAAGGAACTGGCTCTGGCACCCGATGCGCCGCCGGTTGAATATGTAGCTGAGCCCAAGTTTGATGGTCTGGCCATCAATCTGCGATATGAGCATGGCGTGCTGGTGCAGGCCGCCACGCGCGGGGACGGCGAGACGGGTGAAGATGTCACGCAAAACATCCGCACCATTGGGCAAATTCCATTGAAGCTGAATGATGCGCCGCCCCCGCTGCTGGAAGTGCGCGGCGAGGTGTATATGCGGCTGGACGATTTCGCTGCCTTGAACGAGCGGCAGCGCGACAAGATCGCGCAAGGCGCCAAAGGCGAAAAAACCTTTGTGAACCCCCGGAACGCGGCGGCGGGTGCGGTGCGCCAGCTCGACCCGGCCATCGCCGCGCAACGCCCATTGAGTTTCTTTGCCTATGGGCTCGGAGACATCACGCCTAAAGCAAATGGTGGCCCCGTCTTCAAAACTCATTTTGAGATGCTTCAAACACTGAAGGAGTGGGGATTTCCAGTGTCAGCCCTCGTCGGCATTGCGGGTGGCGCTTCTGAATTAATAGCGTATCACGAGCGCCTGGGCAAACAGCGCGATAGTCTGGGGTTCGATATTGACGGCGTGGTCTACAAGGTCAACAGCATCGCCTTGCAACGCCAGATGGGTTTTGTGACCCGTGAGCCGCGATGGGCCGTAGCCCACAAATACCCTGCGCAGGAGCAGCTCACCACCGTGCTGGGTATTGATATTCAGGTGGGGCGCACCGGCAAGCTCACGCCGGTGGCCAAGCTCGCGCCAGTGTTTGTGGGCGGGGTTACGGTCACCAATGCGACGCTGCACAACGAAGACGAAGCCCGCCGCAAAGACGTTCGCGTGGGCGACACGGTGATCGTGCGCCGCGCGGGTGATGTGATTCCCGAAGTGGTCTCCGTGCTGGCTGACAAGCGCGTAGGAAGCGCCGCGGCGTTTGCCATGCCCCGTGTTTGTCCGGTTTGCGGCAGTGCTGCGGTGCGTGAGGAGGGCGAGGCGGACTATCGGTGCACGGGCGGCCTGTTTTGCGGTGCGCAGCGCAAGCAGGCGATCCTGCATTTTGCCCAGCGCCGCGCGGTCGAAGTAGAAGGTCTGGGCGAGAAACTGGTGGACCAGCTGATTGACAACAAGGTCATCAAAACGCTGCCAGACCTGTATCGCCTGGGCTTCGCGTCGCTGGCGCAGCTGGATCGCATGGCCGACAAGTCGGCACAGAATATTGTGGATGCGCTGCAAAAATCAAAGCAAACCACCTTGCCGCGCTTTCTGTTTGGGCTGGGCATACGCCACGTCGGTGAGGCCACGGCAAAGGAACTCGCACGCCATTTTGGCAAATTGGACGGCATCATACAGGCCAGCGAAGAACAGTTGACCGAGGTGGCAGACGTGGGCCCCATCGTGGCGCAGAGCATCCGTACCTTCTTCGACCAACCGCACAACCGCGAAGTGGTGGAGCAGCTTCGCGCCTGCGGCCTCACGTGGCCAGAAGGCGAGCCGACCGCCGTGGCGGCCAAGCCGCTGGCGGGCAAAACCTTTGTGATCACCGGCACGCTGCCCACCATGAGCCGCGACGAAGCCAAAGACCTGCTCGAAGCGGCGGGCGCCAAGGTGGCTGGTTCGGTCAGCAAGAAAACCAGTTATGTGGTGGCCGGTGCCGAAGCGGGCAGCAAGCTGGACAAGGCGCAGGAGCTGGGTATTAGCATACTGGACGAAGTTGGACTCAGGGAGATGCTCAATGGCAGTGCGTGACATTCTTAAAATGGGCGACTCGCGCTTGCTGCGCGTCGCGCTGCCTGTGTTGAAGTTTGACACCGACGAACTGCATGGCCTGATCACCGACCTGCTGGATACCATGGCTGCTGCGAATGGCGCAGGGCTGGCGGCACCGCAGATCGGTGTGGACTTGCAGGTGGTCATTTTTGGTACCGGCGAGCTGATTTCGCGCTACCCCGACGCACCCGTGGTGCCGCGCACGGTGCTCATCAATCCTGTGATCACCCCGCTGGATGATGCGGAAGAAACAGATTGGGAAGGCTGCCTCTCGGTGCCCGGCTTGCGCGCGAAGGTGCCGCGCTGGGCGCGCATCCGGTACAGCGGGGTTGACCAGTATGGAGACCCGATTGACCGCACGGTAGATGGTTTCCACGCCCGTGTGGTGCAGCACGAGTGCGATCACCTCATAGGCAAGCTGTACCCCATGAGGGTGCGGGATTTCAGCAAGTTTGGCTTTACCGAGGTGCTGTTTCCGGGCCTGGAGGCACCGCTGGACGATTGACGCTATGCAGCAATGGCTGCGCGCAGCTCGGTTTCTATCGCCAGCTGGTTGCGGCTGTCTTGCAGCTCCGGGCCGTCAACCACGAAGGTGTCGTCCACGCGCTCTCCCAGCGTGGAAATTTTGGCAAGATACAGGTTGAGCTTGTGCCGTGCCAGCACGCACGCAATGCTGTAGAGCAAGCCTACGCGATCACTGGTCGAAATATTCAGTAGCCACCTCTGCGCTTTTTCATCGGGGCGCAGCGTCACGCGTGGTGCGATGGGGAAACTTTTAACCCGGCGCGACATCCGGCTGCGCCCCGGTGCCCGAAGCGGCCCTTCTTCTGAAATGGCGCGGGTCAAGCCGTCTTCGAGCATGCTGATGGCTTCGCGATAGTGCTCCGGCGGTGCCGTGGTGATGAGTTGAAACGAGTCCAGCGCGAAACCATTGTTGGTCGTGTGAATGCGGGCATCCTGAATGCTGAACTCCACCTGGTCGAAATAACCGCAGATGCGGGCAAACAAGTCGGGCAGATCGGGTGTGTAGACCACCACCTGCAGGCCCTCGCCCAGTGGTGAGCGGCGTGCACGAACAATGGGCTTGCCCACGCCGACGTGGCGCGACAGTTGGCGCGTGTGCCAGGCAACCTCGCCAGCGTCGTGGCGCATGAAATAGCCCACATCCAGCGAATCCCACAGCTTCTTGTGGGCTTCAAAGGGCAGAGCATGCTGCGCAATCAGGACCAGGGCTTCGCGCTTGACGGACTCCACTTCTGCATCCGGGTCCGGCATGTTGCCACCCAACACGCGCAGTGTGAACTTGTATAGGTTCTCCAGCAGTCTGCCTTTCCAGGCGTTCCAGACCTTGGGCGAGGTGCCACGAATGTCTGCGACCGTGAGCAGATAGAGCGCGGTGAGACGTCGCTCGGTGCCCACTTTTTTAACGAACGCGCCAATGACGTCAGGATCGCTGAGGTCGGACTTCTGGGCGATTCGGCTCATGGTGAGGTGTTCGCGCACCAGAAACTCAATGACTTCGGCGTCGTCTTTTCCAATGCTGTGCTGACGGCAAAATCGGCGCACATCGACCGCCCCCAATTCGGAATGGTCACCACCGCGGCCCTTGCCAATGTCATGAAAAAGGGCAGCAATATACAGAATCCAGGGCTTGTCCCAACCAGCGGCCAGCTGCGAGCAAAATGGGTATTCGTGCGAGTGCTCCACGATGAAAAACCGCCGCACATTGCGCAGCACCATCAGTATGTGCTGGTCTACGGTATAGACGTGAAACAGGTCGTGCTGCATTTGCCCGACGATCTTGCGGAACACCCACAGGTAGCGACCCAGCACCGAAGTCTGGTTCATCAGACGCAACGCGTGGGTGATACCTTCGGAGCTGGTCAGGATGTCCATGAAGGTGGCGTGATTGACCGGGTCTGCCCGAAACTCGGCATCCATCAGGTTGCGGGCGTTGTACAGGGCGCGAAGGGTGCGGGCCGAGAGGCCGGTGGCGCCCACGGTCGTCTGATAGAGCAGAAATGTTTCCAGAATGGCGTGGGGCTCGCGCGCATACAGGTCGTCGCTGGCCACGTCGATCATGCCGGCCTTCTCGTTGAAGCGCTCGTTGATGGGCTGGGGCGTATGCGTGCTTGGGCTCAGGCGCTCCTCAATGTTCAGCAGCAGAATCTGGTTCAACTGCGTCACAGCCTTGGCGGCCCAGTAGTAGCGGCGCATCAGGGCCTCGCTGGCCCGAACAGGCGGAGCATCTCCATTGGTCAGCTCTGACCGGTAGCCAAAACTTTCGGCAACTGCAGTCTGCAAGTCAAACACCAGACGGTCTTCGCGGCGCTTTGCGATCAGGTGCAATCGCACCCTCAAGAGGCGCAACAAAGCCTCGTTGCGCTTGATTTGCTGAACCTCAAAGGCGGTGGCCAGGCCATTGCGCGCGAGATCGTCCCAACTTTTGGCAAGTCCCGCAGCTTTGGCTACCCACAGGATCATTTGCAGGTCGCGCAGACCGCCGGGAGATTCCTTGCAATTGGGCTCGAGGGAATAAGGCGAATTTTCATACCGGTTGTGCCGCTGCTGCATCTCAAGTGTTTTTGCAGCGAGGAAGGCATGCGGGTCGATCGCCGCGGTAAAACGTTGCTGGAAGTCAGCCATCAGCGCGGCGTTGCCCACGATCAGCCGCGATTCGACCAGCGAGGTCTGGACCGTCACGTCTTTTTCAGCCTCAGAAATACATTCCGAAACGGTGCGCACACTCGAGCCAATTTCAAGACCTGCGTCCCAGCAACTGGTGATGAAGTTTTCAATGCGGGATTTCAGCTCGGGATTGGTCTCCGGGTCCTGATCGTCCGGCATCAGCAGCAACACGTCGACGTCGGAATGGGGGAATAACTCGCTGCGCCCAAAGCCGCCTACGGCCAGCAATGCAAACGGGCTGGCACAGCCAGCGCGTTTCCACAAGGCCTGTAGCGTTGAATCGGCCAGCATCGAGAGCCGCCGAAGTGTGGTGCTTACCCGCTGCGTGGACCGCCCGTCAAGCCCAATGTCCGTCAGCAACTCGGCCTTGGCAGCGCGGTAGTCGGCCCGCATGGCCTGAAAGGTGGATAGCGGCGCCCGCCGGCTCCTGGCGGCCACCATCACGCGGTCACGCGGTCGGCGTCGGCCTTGGCAGGGTTGAACGTGGCAACGGAGTGCGGTGCGAAGGATTGCACGAAGGAAGGCGTTGGCGGGCTGCCTGCTGACAGCGTCAGCACTTCAAACCCGGTTGGCGTGACCAGCACGGTGTGCTCCCACTGCGCCGAGAGCGAATGGTCTTTGGTGACGATGGTCCAGTTGTCTTTTTCAGGGCCGTCCTTGATTTCCTTGCGCCCGGCGTTGATCATGGGTTCGATGGTGAAAGTCATGCCGGCCTTGAGCTCTTCGAGCGTCCCGGGCTT
>JAHEBY010000081.1 GCA_024642025.1 Comamonadaceae bacterium
ATCACCGTCAAGCTGATCAACCCGATCGCCATGGAAGAGGGCCTGCGCTTCGCCATCCGTGAAGGCGGCAAGACGGTCGGCGCCGGTGTCGTGGCCAAAATCATTGCGTAATCGTTGAGTTGATTGGTTCAGTAGGGGCGTAGCTCAATTGGCAGAGCGTCGGTCTCCAAAACCGAAGGTTGATGGTTCGATTCCTTCCGCCCCTGCCAGCTGAACCGGGACGTTGCAGTGATTTTCAGGCCCGCTCCGCAAGGTGCGGGCTTTAGCGTCTCAGATGGGCGCTGATGTTATTTGATGGTAATTAGGCAAGATTGATAAAAATGGCGACAACACAAGTTCAAACAGTCAGCACCGGGGTCGACAAGGCCAAGCTGGCTGTCGCTGCGGCGCTGGTTGTGGCGGCGGTGGCGGCCTATTATTTGCTCGCACAGCATGGTCAAATCGCCCAGTGGGGAGGCTTGCTGGCTGGGCTGGTTGTGGCCGTGGGAGTGTTTTTCTCGTCCGAACCCGGTAAGGAGTTGTTTGCCTTTGGTCGCGATGCTTGGCGCGAAGTCAGAAAAGTCGTCTGGCCGGCCCGTAAAGAGGCTATCCAAATGACGGCTTATGTCTTCGCTTTTGTCGTTGTGATGGCGCTGTTTCTTTGGTTGACGGATAAAGCACTTGAGTGGGTGTTTTACGACCTGATTCTGGGGTGGAGAAAATAATGACTGATGATGTAGAGACGCCCGCTGAAGTTTTGGCGGCGCCGCCGACCAACCCGGATTTGCGCTGGTACGTTGTTCACGCGTACTCAGGAATGGAGAAGGCGGTTGAGCGCAACATCGTTGAGCGTATAAATCGCGCTGGCATGCAGGACAAATTTGGCCGCATTCTGGTTCCCATGGAAGAGGTGGTTGAGGTCAAAAATGGCCAGAAGAAAACCACCGAGCGCAAGTTCTTCCCCGGCTATGTGTTGGTCGAGATGATCATGGACGACGATACCTGGCATTTGGTGAAGCACACCAACAAGGTGACTGGTTTCGTGGGTGGTGCAAAGAATCGGCCTGCTCCAATATCTGAAGCTGAGGTGATGAAGATCGTCAACCAGATGCAGGAAGGCACAGAGAAGCCTCGGCATAAAGTTGAATTTGTGGTGGGTGAGTTCGTTCGCGTCAAGGATGGTCCGTTTACGGACTTCAATGGATCGGTTGAAGATGTGAATTACGAGAAAAGCAAGGTTCGCGTCTCGGTCACTATTTTCGGCCGGTCTACGCCCGTGGAACTTGAGTTCTCGCAGATCGAAAAGACCTGACAAGTTAGATATCCGTATTTTTCGACTCGATGCGGATTGTTGAAGTGAGTCGTTAACCCCGGGGAGCCCGGACGCCGTCAATTTCTGACGGATTCTTGGCGTCAGTACCCGCAAGGAGAAAACTATGGCGAAAAAAATCGTCGGTTTTGTCAAGCTGCAAGTGCCAGCTGGTAAGGCCAACCCGTCACCACCGATTGGCCCCGCTTTGGGTCAGCGCGGTCTCAACATCATGGAGTTCTGCAAGGCATTCAATGCGCAGACTCAAGGTGTCGAACCAGGTCTTCCATTGCCGGTGGTTATTACGGCTTTTGCTGATAAGAGCTTTACCTTCATCATCAAGACCCCACCTGCGACGGTCTTGATCAAGAAGTCCATCAAGCTGGATAAAGGCTCTGCACGGCCGCATTTGGACAAGGTTGGCAAGATTACGCGCGCCCAGCTTGAAGAGATCGCTAAGACAAAAATGAAAGATATGACAGCCGCCGATCTGGATGCAGCTGTCAGAACCATTGCCGGCTCTGCCCGATCAATGGGCGTGAATGTGGAGGGCGTGTAAATGACCAAACTGACTAAACGCGCGAAGACTTATGACGGCAAGGTCGATAGCAACAAGCTCTACGCTCTTGCCGATGCCTTGGGAATTGTCAAGGAATGCGCAACCGCCAAGTTTGACGAGTCCATCGACGTTGCCGTTCAGCTTGGCATTGACGCCAAGAAATCCGACCAAGTCGTTCGCGGCGCGGTCGTTCTGCCAAATGGCACGGGCAAGACCAAGCGAGTTGCTGTATTTGCCCAGGGTGCTAAAGCCGAAGAAGCCAAGGCGGCGGGCGCTGATATCGTGGGTATGGACGACTTGGCGGCGATGGTCAAGGCCGGAGACATGCCATTTGATGTGGTGATTGCTGCTCCCGATGCCATGCGTATTGTCGGAACCTTGGGCCAGATTCTGGGCCCTCGCGGCTTGATGCCTAACCCGAAAGTTGGAACGGTGACGCCTGATGTGGCCACCGCGGTGAAAAATGCCAAAGCGGGTCAGGTGCAGTTTCGCGTGGATAAGGCCGGTATCGTGCACTCCACAATCGGGCGTCGTTCATTCGATACCGACAAGCTTCAGGGCAACCTGTCTGCGCTTGTGGAGGCGCTCACCAAGGCCAAGCCTGCGTCCAGTAAAGGTATCTATTTGAGAAAGATTGCGGTGTCGTCAACGATGGGTGTGGGTGTCCGCGTGGATACCCAGACCATTAACGCGTAATTGCAAGAATTTAGGTCGCCTGAGAGGGTGGCCTGATGTGGTGGGCTGAGACTGTTGCAAGATGGTGTCAGGTCATCCAAGACCGTTGGTGTACGAGTCCTTACCGGCAAGTACTTAATGTTTGAATAGATGGTTTTACCGTCTGTTCGGCCAACGCAGATGGCGGCCCCGCTGCAAATGGACTTGTTCCTTAAGTAGTTGGTCGCTGCAATGTGACGTGTCTGAAAGCCGATGGTGTACCGACCAAGCTGACAGATACATTTAGAAGGAGTAGACCTTGAGTCTTAATCGCAGTGAGAAAGAAGCGGTCATCAGTGATGTGACTGGCCTCGCCGCAAAAGCTCAAACGCTCGTGATGGCGGAATACCGTGGCGTCACGGTCGCAGACATGACCAAATTGCGCTCCAATGCGCGCAGCAATGGCGTGACCTTAAGCGTGTTGAAAAACAGCTTGGCCCGTCGTGCTGTAGCAGGCAGTGCTTTTGAAGTTGTCTCCGACCAGATGACCGGTCCGCTGATCTATGGTTTTTCTGTTGACGCAGTGGCTGCCGCAAAAGTGGTGGCCGAATTCGCGAAGACCAATGACAAGTTGGTGATTCGTGGGGGTGCGTACGGCGGTAAGGCTCTGGATGTAAACGGCGTAAAGCAGTTGGCCAGTATTCCTTCGAAGGAAGTGCTGTTGGCCCAGTTGCTTGGCTTGATGCAGTCCCCCATTTCGCGTACGGCACGTGTGCTGGCCGCAATTGCGGAGAAAAAAGGCGCAGGCGCAGCCGATGTGGCGTCCGCTGAAGCAGTTGCGGCTTGAAGCCCGCTGCATTGTAGTAACCAATATTTAGGAAATTAAAAATGGCATTCGATAAAGACGCATTTTTGACCGCGCTTGACAGCATGACGGTCATGGAACTCAACGATCTGGTGAAAGCCATCGAAGAGAAGTTTGGTGTAAGTGCTGCCGCCATGGCTGCGCCAGCCGCTGGCGGTGGTGGTGGTGCCGCTGCTGCGGCTGAAGAGAAGACTGACTTCAATGTGGTTCTTCTGGAAGCTGGTGCCAACAAGGTTTCGGTCATCAAGGCGGTACGCGAGCTCACCGGTCTTGGCTTGAAAGAAGCCAAGGATCTCGTCGACGGCGCGCCCAAGAACGTCAAGGAGGCTGTGGCCAAGGCTGACGCGGAGGCTGCTAAGAAGAAGCTGGAAGAGGCTGGCGCAAAAGTCGAGCTCAAATAATCGAACCTGCCCAAAAGGCTGGTGGCTCCGTGTGGGCTGCCAGCCTTTGGTGTTAGTTAGAGCACACCGGAAAAGAGGCCTTTTACCGCTTTTCCCGTGTCTTCTGACCCCGACTGCAGAGGATGCCTTGGTTCGGGTTGCGCGCAATGTGCAACCGTCCGCCAACGACTGGTAGTGGCCAGTCACCAAGGTTGTTGAGCATGGTGCTCAACGCGACTGTCGCCTGGAACCGCTGGATTCTTCCAGCCCTTGCCCCGGAGATCTCATGGCCTATACATTTACCGAACGCAAGCGAATTCGCAAAAGTTTCGGAAGCCGCGACAGCGTGCTCGAAATACCTTACTTGTTGCAGATGCAAAAAGATGCGTACACCGCATTCCTTCAGGCAGAAGTTGCGTCAAAAAAACGAACCACCGAAGGCTTGCAAGCTGCCTTTGAAGCGGCGTTCCCTATCGTCTCGCACAATGGTTTTGTCGAGATGAAATTTCTCGAATACAACCTGGCCAAACCAGGTTTTGATGTGCGTGAATGTCAGACGCGCGGACTCACGTTTGCTTCTGCGGTGCGGGCCAAGGTCCAGCTCATCATCTATGACCGTGAATCGTCAACCTCGCAAAACAAGGTAGTCAAAGAGGTCAAGGAGCAGGAAGTCTACATGGGCGAAGTGCCGCTCATGACAAGCAAAGGCTCGTTCATCATCAACGGCACCGAGCGGGTGATCGTTTCGCAGCTGCATCGATCGCCTGGCGTGTTTTTTGAACATGACAAGGGCAAAACCCATAGCTCGGGCAAGCTCCTGTTCTCTGCGCGGATCATCCCTTATCGTGGTTCGTGGCTCGACTTCGAGTTTGATCCGAAGGACATCCTGTACTTCCGGGTGGATCGCCGTCGCAAAATGCCAGTCACGATTTTGCTCAAAGCCATTGGATTGAATCACGAATCCATTCTTGCCAATTTCTTCGTAAACGACAATTTCCGGCTGATGGACAGCGGTGCCCAGATGGAATTTGTGGCGGAGCGGTTGCGTGGTGAAGTCGCCCGTTTTGACATTACCGACAAGAGCGGCAAAGTAATCGTCGCCAAGGACAAGCGGGTTACCGCTCGCCACACGCGCGAACTGGAGCAGGGCGAGACGACGCACATCAGCGTGCCCGAAGACTTTCTGGTTGGCCGCGTGGTGGCGCGGGATATTGTGGAAGAGGAAACGGGCGAAATCATTGCCAAGGCGAATGAGGAGTTGACAGAAGCACTGCTCAAAAAGCTGCGCTTGGCTGGCGTGCAGGATTTGGCCTGTATCTACACCAACGAACTCGATCAGGGTGCTTACATTTCCCAAACGTTGCGTAGCGATGAAACAGTGGATGAGTTCGCGGCGCGCGTTGCCATTTATCGAATGATGCGCCCGGGCGAGCCACCCACTGAAGATGCAGTTCAAGCATTGTTCCAGCGCTTGTTTTATAACCCCGATACCTATGACTTGTCGCGGGTTGGCCGGATGAAGTTCAACGCCAAAATGGGTCGATCTGAATCGACCGGTCCCATGGTGCTGACTAACGAAGACATCCTTGCGGTTGTGAAAATTCTGGTGGATTTGCGTAACGGTCGCGGTGAAGTCGACGATATTGACCATTTGGGCAATCGCCGCGTACGCTGTGTTGGCGAGCTTGCAGAAAACCAGTACCGCACTGGATTGGCCCGAATTGAGAAGGCTGTCAAAGAACGCTTGGGTCAGGCGGAGCAAGAGCCGCTCATGCCACATGATCTGATCAACTCAAAGCCAATTTCGGCAGCGTTAAAAGAGTTTTTTGGTGCGTCACAGTTGTCGCAGTTTATGGATCAAACCAATCCGCTGTCAGAGATCACTCACAAGCGGCGTGTATCTGCTCTCGGCCCCGGCGGTTTGACCCGTGAGCGGGCGGGCTTTGAAGTGCGGGATGTGCACGTTACCCACTATGGTCGCGTGTGTCCTATCGAAACTCCGGAAGGGCCAAATATTGGTCTTATCAACTCGTTGGCACTTTATGCGCGTTTGAATGAATATGGTTTTATTGAAACGCCTTATCGTCGCGTTGTCGACAACGTTATTACGAATCAGATTGACTATCTTTCGGCGATCGAAGAGGGTAAATATGTCATTGCCCAAGCCAATGCTGCATTGGACAAAGATGGCAAGTTAACCGGTGATCTGGTGTCTGCGCGTGAAAAAGGGGAATCTATCCTTGTGCCCGCGGAACGCATTCAGTATATGGATGTGTCTCCTGCCCAGATCGTGTCCGTCGCTGCTTCCCTGGTTCCATTCCTGGAGCACGATGACGCGAATCGCGCATTGATGGGCGCAAACATGCAGCGTCAAGCGGTGCCAGTTTTGAGGCCTGAAAAGGCATTTGTCGGCACCGGAATAGAGCGGGTTTCAGCGGTTGACTCTGGTACGGTTGTCATTGCAACCCGTGGCGGTTTGGTCGATTATGTTGACGCTACCCGCATTGTTATTCGTGTCAATGACGCTGAGACCCAGGCGGGTGAAGTGGGTGTGGATATCTACAACCTGATCAAGTATCAGCGCTCCAATCAGAATACCAACATCCATCAGCGTCCAATCGTCAAGAAGGGCGACGTGCTTGCCAAGGGCGACGTCATTGCCGACGGTGCTTCAACGGATATTGGCGAACTGGCTTTGGGCCAAAACATGCTCGTGGCGTTCATGCCCTGGAACGGCTATAACTTCGAGGACTCGATCCTGATCAGCGAACGTGTCGTGGCAGATGACCGCTATACGTCGATCCATATCGAAGAACTAGTCGTCATGGCGCGCGATACGAAATTGGGGGCGGAAGAGATCACGCGCGATATTCCGAACCTCAGTGAGCAACAGCTCAACCGTCTCGATGATTCCGGCATCATCTATGTCGGGGCAGAGGTGCAGCCGGGTGATACGCTTGTCGGCAAAGTAACCCCAAAGGGCGAAACCACGTTGACGCCGGAGGAAAAGCTGCTCAGAGCCATCTTCGGTGAAAAGGCAAGCGACGTGAAAGACACCTCTTTGCGCGTTGATCAGGGGTCCCAAGGTACCGTCATTGACGTTCAGGTGTTTACGCGTGAAGGTATTACACGTGACCGGCGCGCCCAGCAGATCATCGATGATGAGCTCAAACGTTTCCGCCTTGATCTGAACGACCAACTCCGAATTGTCGAGCTCGACGCGTTTGATCGGATCGAGAAGCTGTTGCATGGCAAGATAGCCAATGGGGGGCCGCAAAAGCTCGCCAAGGGTAGCAAGATTGACAAGGCCTATTTGGCGTCAATTGAAAAATTCCATTGGTTTGACGTCCGCCCGGCTGATGACGATGTGGCCTCTCAGCTGGAGAGCATCAAGAACTCCCTTGAACAGACAAGACATAGTTTTGACCTCGCATTTGAAGAAAAGCGCAAGAAGCTTACACAGGGCGATGAACTTCCCGCTGGCGTTCTCAAAATGGTCAAGGTCTATCTGGCGGTCAAGCGTCGCCTGCAGCCAGGTGACAAGATGGCGGGTCGCCATGGCAACAAGGGCGTTGTGTCCAAGATCGTTCCAGTCGAGGACATGCCCTATATGGCAGATGGAACGCCTTGCGATATTGTCTTGAATCCGTTGGGCGTTCCTTCCCGGATGAACGTTGGTCAGGTACTCGAGGTTCATTTGGGCTGGGCCGCCAAAGGCATTGGTCAACGTATAGGGGACATGCTGCAGGCGGAAGCCAAGCTGGCCGATATGCGCAAGTTTCTTGAGAGTCTCTACAACGGCTCTGGCCGCAAAGAGGATCTCTCGAAAATGAGTGACTCGGAGATCCTGGAGATGGCGGCCAACCTGTCTACAGGTACCACCTTTGCTACGCCGGTGTTCGATGGTGCGTCAGAAGAAGAAATCCGCACCATGCTAAAACTGGCGTATCCGGATGACATCGTGAAAGCCAAGGGTTTGACGGCGACTCGCACTCAGGCAAATCTGTTTGATGGTCGCAGTGGAGAGGCATTCGAACGGCCGACCACGATTGGCTACATGCATGTCTTAAAGCTGCATCACCTTGTCGACGACAAGATGCACGCGCGCTCAACAGGCCCCTACAGCCTGGTTACGCAACAGCCGCTTGGCGGCAAGGCGCAGTTCGGAGGCCAGCGGTTTGGCGAGATGGAGGTTTGGGCGCTGGAAGCCTATGGAGCCTCCTATACCTTGCAAGAAATGCTGACAGTTAAATCTGACGACGTGCAGGGTCGCACAAAGGTTTACGAGAGCATTGTCAAGGGAGAGCATTCCATTGAAGCTGGCATGCCGGAATCGTTCAACGTCCTCGTCAAGGAAATTCGTTCCTTGGGCATTGACATTGAACTCGAACGTTCTTAATTGATAAGGAATGAGTCAAATGAAATCTCTACTCGACCTGTTCAAACAGTTCACGCCCGATGAGCATTTCGATGCCATCAAGATCGGTATGGCCTCACCCGAAAAGATCCGTTCGTGGTCGTTTGGCGAGGTGAAAAAGCCCGAAACAATCAACTACCGTACGTTTAAACCGGAGCGGGACGGGCTTTTTTGCGCCAAGATTTTTGGCCCCATTAAAGACTATGAGTGTCTGTGCGGAAAATACAAACGCCTGAAGCACCGTGGTGTCATTTGTGAAAAATGTGGTGTTGAAGTTACCCAGACCAAAGTTCGCCGTGAACGCATGGGCCACATTGATCTGGCGGCGCCGTGTGCCCACATATGGTTCTTGAAGTCCCTGCCCAGCCGCTTGGGTCTGGTGCTGGACATGACATTGCGCGATATCGAGCGCGTTTTGTACTTTGAGGCGTATGTTGTTACCGATCCTGGCATGACTCCGCTGAAAAAATTCAGCATCATGACCGAAGACGACTACGACGCCAAGTTCAAGGAGTTTGGCGACGAATTCCAGGCGAAAATGGGGGCAGAAGGCATCAAGGATCTGTTGCAAAGTATCGATATAGAAGGGTCGATCGAAAAGTTGCGCAATGATCCAAGTGGCTCCGAGCTCAAGATCAAGAAGAACACCAAGCGCTTGAAATTGCTTGAAGCGTTCAAAAAATCAGGTATCAAGCCAGAGTGGATGGTGCTTGATGTTCTGCCGGTTCTGCCACCAGACTTGCGCCCTCTGGTGCCACTGGACGGTGGTCGATTTGCCACCTCTGACTTGAATGACCTCTATCGCCGGGTTATCAACCGC
>JAHEBY010000082.1 GCA_024642025.1 Comamonadaceae bacterium
AAGCGATATTTCGACGTCTTCAGAGTCGATCTTGGGCATGTGCAAGACATCTGACACGAGTGACAGTAGGTGTCGACCAGCGCTGTTGATGGATCGCAATTCGTCTACATCTACTGAATGCTCGCTCGCCTCAGAGTCTTCCATCAAAATTTCGCTATAGCCGATGATGGCATTCAACGGGGTCCGAAGCTGATGACTCATTTTTGCCAGGAAAACAGCCTTGGCATCGTTTGCGCGTTCAGCATTGTGTTTGGCGATTCGCAGCTTGGCCGCCGTTTCGATGTGCTTCGTGCTTTCCTGTTGCAGCGCCGACTGGGCGACCAGGACATAGGCATAGTAGATCGCCATCATCGAGCTGTAAATAGTGGCAGTACAAACGGAAATCATGCCCACGGTGGAAAGATCGCCTACCGGTATGCGCTCGGGAAATGAGCCAATCATGAGGTAAGCCAGGGTGAAGGTTGCCATGTTTGCACCAATGATTCCAAGAACCAGAAGCGGTCGATCGCTCAAATAGAAGAACCCTAGCATTTGGGCCGTCAAGAACCATGGAAGAAATGGCGAACTTACCCCGCCGTAAAAGAATGACCCGAATACGCTGATGAAGGTCAGTACACAAAACGAAAATAGAGCAGGCTTGAACAAACTATGTGTCAGCTTGAGCGCAAACGGCAAAGTCCAAAATGAGCCACAACAGATATAGATGGTCCAAAAGACCCAATCGTGATCAGGCTGGATGCGAAAGAGGTATGCCAAGATCGCAACGGCGCTCAATGGCCCCACGACGTGGCTGATGACAAAAATCCTCGCCCGCCAATGTGTTGCGGTGCTTTGCCGCAGTTCGACCGGTATGAACCAGTCGACTGCGTGAATCAGGCGATCGGTGGTCGTCACTTGTTGATCGGTAAGGGTCACTTTTTTTTCTCGCAGCCACGAAACGTTTAGGCTTCGGCGAAACAAGAGTCGACGGGCTCCGAAGCGCCAGCCCGGTATCGCACATGCTCCACTTGCGCGAGATCCATCGCAGTACGTAGCTTCGACGCCAGTGCCTGCACATTTGCCAGGCTGTGTGTCGGCATCATCTGCAGCCGCAACCGGGCGTTGCCTTTGGCTACTGCCGGATATTCGACCAGATTGGCGATGACCCCCATCTCTGGCAGACGTCGACTCACCATACGCGCCAGAGCCTCGTCACCCACCAGAACGGGAACGATTGGGGAGGGATTGCCCGTATATTTCAGGCCTTCGGCCATCAATGCGTCGCGCAATTGGTTGATCCGGGTCATGAGCAACGATCGAAGTTGCTCGCCTTTTTCAGACTGAACGATTTCGAATGCCTTTGTAACGGTGGCTGCTTGAACCGGCGACATGGCGTTAGAGAACGTTGCCGTGCTACCAAAGTACTTGAGATACTGCTTGACCGCTGCCGAATTGCAGGAGACAAAGCCGCCATTGGATCCGAAAGTTTTCGAGAAGCTGCCCATGACAATATCGATCTTGCCCGTCATGCCTTGCTCACCAATGAGACCTTTACCGCCCGGTCCCATACACCCCAGGTCATGTGCAACGTCGACAACCAGTGTCGCGCCATGCTCATGACAGAGTGTCTGAAGCGCGCTCAGATCGGGCGTATCGGAGTCCATTGAAAACAGGCTTTCCGTTATCACAAGAATGCCGTTTGTTGTGTCTTTGGCTCTAATTTTTTTCAGGTGACGCCGAACCGAGTCGGTATTGAGATGCCCATGCAGGTGCACGTTGGAGGTTGCCGAGTAGGCGCCCTCTTGCAGACAGGCATGCGCCAGTCCGTCCATCACAATGTGATCCGCCGGGCGTACCAGTCCCTTGATGACCCCGTAACCGGCGGCCCAGCCCGTCGGATAAAGAGCAGTGTGGTCGAGACCGAGGAACCTGGAAATCGTCTCTTCCAGTTGCAGTGAGTATTTGGTGTTGCCCGCCAGGGCCGATGAACCCGCACTATGAACGCCATATTCGTCAATGACCGCCTTGGCGACCTCCTTTATTTCAGGATCTGACGACAGTCCCAAATAGTCCTGCGTGCCAAAGTTCAGCCCGGTGATGGGCATGCCCCTGTCATCAAGGGCCGTACAAGTCGAAAGTGGAGCCTTTTGTGTGGATTTTGAGTACGGCCACAGGTCGCGTTGCCGGCGCACCTCACGCCATTGGTAAAAGGCCCCGACTCGTGCCATCAAGTCCGCGCCTGGAAGATCGTAAAAGTCATGCGCACTGCCCGTCAGAGCTTCCACCGGATCTATGGTTGACTTCAAATTTCTCTCACTTGAATGGCTCTCAATGAGTGGGGTTGCCAAGATGGGAAGCTGTTCTTTATCGGCGATTGGAGTTTTCGAGCATCGCTGGATCTTTCCCAGCAGGCGCGTGAGATCAACTGGTTTTGTATCGAAGTCGGCGCATCCAACCTCGACGCTTTTCTCCTGATCACTGGCCAGCGCGTGGGCGGTCAATGCAATGATGGGAATATTTGACGTCCTGCTATCGGCCTTGATGAGTTGGGTCGCTTGCCAGCCGTCCATCTCCCCCAATGCGACATCCATCAGGATGAGGTCGGGCTTTTCAGACACAGACATTGCGACGCCGGTTGGGCCATCAGCAGCGCCGCAAACCGTGAAGCCGCGCCTTTGCAGCCGCCTGGTCAACATGTCGCGATTCTCGTAACTGTCTTCTACAAGCAATATCTTTGGCGCCGGCGTCCCCGAAGCTGGTCGGTAAGGGCTCGTGTTGTCAGGGGTCAAGTTGGCTACATGGCACGATGTGAAATTCACTTTGAGAGGATCGCCTGCTCTGGGTGAGGCATCGGAATGCATCATTTAAAAGACTCCTACGGTTGGGAACTGATACAAAAATAACGCTTAGAACCTATGTATCGACACTTTTCGTGCCAACTTGAATCACCAGATAAAGGGAGAATTTTTTCGCACTTTGTTGAAAAATATGTGCCGCGGACTGACAAAATTGCCACTGGGATGACAAAAATGTAGTGACACAAATGTCACGAGGTACAGGTGCAAATTTCCGGCTACAGCGTCTGGGGTCTCCAAGAAAATGCCCGCGGCGACGGGTATTTATCGGATTAATTTAGACTACCTGAAACATGAGGGGGGATCTGCCGGAAGCGGCGGATCTTTCGGCTCACATAGCGTCAACTACCGAGGGCGAGAAATCAGGCGAATTCGCGAGGTAAAGCCCGAGGCCGACGGCTGTGGGAGCGCGAAGTGACTCGATTTGCCATCTGCCTCGCCGCTCGGAAATCATCACGTCGCCAAATCACCCGAGCGGGCGACCAATCAGCGATGCGGGTCCGGGAACACCAGCCCATGCAGGCCGCTCTTGCGTTCAAAGCGCTTCCATTTGCCCTCGGGCTGCGCCAGCCTGTCGGCAACGGCCCACCAAGTGCTTGGGTTCAGGCCCATGCCGACGTGGCTGGCTACTACCTCAATGTTTTCGGTATGGGGATTGATTTCG
This sequence comes from Comamonadaceae bacterium, assembly GCA_024642025.1. Lineage (GTDB taxonomy): Bacteria > Pseudomonadota > Gammaproteobacteria > Burkholderiales > Burkholderiaceae_C > Egaibacter. The sequence continues at coordinate 3,499 of JAHEBY010000082.1, forward strand.
CAGGGTGTCTGGATGCTGGCCTTCCAGGCCACGATGCCGTCGGTCCGGGAAAACAACGACGTGGTGGGCATTCTCGGCGCAGCCGGCAAGTCGAAGGTGCCGGCTTCGTGCTCGGCCTTGCGCCCGCGGGTGAGTTCGTAAATGCGCCAGGCGTGCGTACTTTTGGGCGAGCCGGCGAATGGAGTGCCCATGGTGATAACGCTGCGAACCACATGGGGCAATTCTTTTGCCAGTTCCCGGGCGTAAATGCCACCCAGGCTCCAGCCAACAAGGCTGACCTTTCGGCCCGCATGCTCAAACGTGTCTTTGATCTGTTGCCGTGCCGCCTGCAATACGCCGGCTCTCGGACCAAAATTGAAACCCTGGTGCCAGCCCGATACGTCGTAGCCGCGCGTTGCCAGGAACGCCCGCAAAGGGCCCGTGGAGCCATCATTGGCAGACAGGCCAGGAAATACGATGACAGGGTGCCCATCGCCTTTGGGAGCACGATGCAGCAATGGCAGGGCAGGCAAAATTGACCCAAACTCCCACGGCGCGCGGAACTCCATGGCCAACAGCCACGGGCTGGGTGGCGCAGGAATTGGGGCGTTATCTGACGCAGATGGTGTTAGCGACACTTCGAAGGGTTCAAGTCGGATCGATTGATCGAGTGTCGCATTTTAGTTACCAGTCAACTCTCCAGGAAGTCGCACTGTAGACAGCGTGGCTTCATGGTGACGCTCAATGGCTACCGAACGGGCGGCGCCCCAAGCCTGCGGCGTCCCGCAGTTCGCCCAGATGGATGTCATGCAGGCGGTCCAGATCCAGCAGGGCTTCCAGGCTTGCCAGCGTGAGGCGGGGTTTGTCACTGCGCACACCGTCTCTCCCGCTCATGATCAGCCCGTGTATGTAGTCGCTGCATTCCGGACGCCCCCATAGAGCACCCATCATGCGGTGGATATTCGGATGGTCCACCGCAATGGTTTTGAGCGCACGCAGCTTTCTGTGCTGTGCCTGCAGGGCCTGCAAGGGAACGGCACGACGGTCTAATTGCACTTCCTGCCCGGACGGCGGCGTGGCGGTCAATGATGCGGGTTCAGTAGCCAATGGTGCCGGTTCGGTGGTGAGCAACGACTGGTCGGGCTCAATGTGGCCATTGTGGGGGTGGCTTTGTGCTGTTTTCAAGAGCGTCCAGACGGATATAGGCTTGCGGTTCAGGTTCGCGGTCCGTTGCTCGTCAGACAGTTCAATGCCGGATGGTCCGGATCCTGTCCTCAGATCCACAGAAAACGTATTGGCAGGCAAGGCGTTGGCAGGCGTAAAAGTCATATGGGTAACGATACGCGGGTTGAGCCAGGGCAAAAACCGGAAAAGCAAGGGATATCCGTGTCTCACCCCGGACTATTCTTGAACGGGTTGCGACGTGCCAGGTCGTCCAGGTAATCGTTGATGCCGGCACCTTCTCGCTCAAGAAACCGTTCTACGGCGTCCGAAAAAGCGGGGTGCGCCAGCCAGTGGGCGCTCTCGGTGCGCACCGGCAACAAGGCTCGGGCCATCTTGTGCTCGCCCTGCGCACCACCTTCAAAGCGGTCATAGCCCTGCTCTATGCACCATTGCAGGGGCTGGTAGTAACAGGCCTCAAAGTGCAGGCAATCCACTCGCTCCGTGGCGCCCCAGTAGCGGCCATAGGCGACCTTGGGCGCCGGGGGTAAAGATGCATCCGCGGTGCCACTCTTGGTGTTAAATTGGTCTTTAGCCCCCGTCAGATATGTGCCAATAGCTATCAAACTAGTAGCTATTGGCGCTCCTGCGCGTTCCCCCACAAATAGCAGCCAGTTCTCTGGCATGTGGTTCGCCATGTGGCGAAAAAAGGCACGGCTCAGGTAGGGCGCATTGCCGTGCTCGTAATAGGTTCGCTCGTAGCACTGGTAGAAGAAATCCCAGTCAGCAGGCGATATGTCTGCCCCCAATGACCAGCGGAAAGTCACGCCAGCCTCTGCCACCTTGCGCCGCTCCTGCCGAATCTTTTTCCGTTTCTCCTGGCTGAGCGACATCAGAAAGTCGTCGAAGCCAGAGAAGTGTGCAACATCTCCCTGGGGGGCTAGCGCAGCCCGTGCAGTGCCGGGCGTGAGGGCCGAAGGATTCCCCACCGGGCCGCCCCAAGGGGAATCAGCCCCCTTGGGGGGCAGCGAGGACACGTTAGTGCCGAGCGTGGGGGCCACATTCGTCCAGTGAAACTGCACGTTGTGCCGCAGCATCAACCCGGCGGCTTCGCAGGCTTGCACATCGACTTCGCTCGCAAATAGTATGTGAAGCGACGAGAGTTCTTCCTGCTCGCACCACGCCACAAGAGCTTCGACCAGAAGCAGCCGGGTCGGGGCGTCCACGGCCAGCAATCTGGCGCCAGGCACAGGCGTGAACGGTGGCGCCACCAGCGCTTTGGGGAAATAGGTCAGGCCATGCTGGTGGTAAGCATTGGCCCAGGCATGATCGAACACATACTCGCCGTAGGAGTGCGACTTCAGGTATAGCGCGCAGGCGGCCACCAGTTCGGTGGCATCGCCGTCACCGGCGGCCGCAGGGCTCACACGTCGCCAAATCGTGAAAAAGTGCGGCGTCCAGCCAGTCGCTGGCGCGGCGCTGCCACTGGTATGCATGGCGGCCAGATACTCGTGACGCATGAACGGCGTGGGCTCGGGCTGTAGCGCCAGCAGGGCGTTCCACTGGCCGGCAGGGACATCCAGCGGCGAGCTCAGCACGCGAATGACATAATTGTCCAAGCCCTTTTTCGTGGGTTCTGCCACAACGTTATTCTGTGTTTTCATGACTCTCAAAATCTGTGTTGCCCAGGTCAATTTTGTTGTGGGAGATCTTCCCGGCAACGCGACAAAAATCATTCAGGCGGCGAAAACGGCCTACGCAGACGGCGCCCGCCTGCTATTGACTCCCGAACTTTCCATCTGCGGCTACGCGGCCGAAGATCTTTTCCTGCGCCCTGCATTCATCAATGCCTGCGATGATGCCGTGAAAACAGTGGTGCGTGAACTGGCAGGGTTAAAAGGTATGACGGTCGTGGTCGGGCGCCCGATGGGGGGCGACAGCCGAACCAAAAGTGTGGCCGTCCAAAACCGGTTCAACGCCGCCAGCGTCATTTGCGAAGGGCAGGTCGTCCAAACCTATGCCAAGCACGAGTTGCCCAACTACCAGGTGTTTGACGAACGGCGCTACTTTACGCCAGGCAAGCAGACCTGCGTATTTCCTGCTGGCGAAGGTGCGGACAAGGTCATGGTGGGCCTGCTGATTTGCGAAGACGCCTGGTATGAAGGGCCAGCGCGACTGGCCAAAGAGGCGGGTGCCGAGCTTCTGGCGGTGATTAACGCATCACCTTTTCACGTGGGCAAAGGGTACGAACGCGAAGACACCATGCGCGAGCGGGCGCTGGCCACGGGCCTGCCAATGGTTTACGCCCACTTGGTGGGCGGGCAGGACGAGGTGGTGTTTGAAGGGCACTCCTTTGCCCTGAATGCCGACGGCACGCTGGCGGGTCGGGCCCCAAGTTTTGAAGAAAAACTGTTCTCAGCCCACGCCGATCGTGCCCATAGAGCTATCAAATTGAGTGCAGATATTGAGCCTGTGCGCACTGCAGATGCCGACTTGTGGGACGCACTGGTGCTGGGCGTGCGCGACTATCTGGGAAAAAACGGCTTCCCCGGTGCCATTTTGGGTCTGTCAGGCGGTATTGATTCTGCGCTCGTCTTGGCAATTGCCGTTGACGCGTTGGGCAAAGACCGGGTGCGCACGGTGATGATGCCGTCGCCCTACACGGCAGACATCAGCTGGATTGATGCGCGGGAGATGGCAAGCCGCTTGGACGTGCGCTATGACGAAATTTCCATCGTGCCCGAGTTTGAGGCGTTCAAGACATCGCTGGCGGATGAGTTCAAGGGCAGGGCGGAGGACACCACCGAAGAGAACATTCAGGCACGCATTCGCGGCACCATGCTGATGGCGCTGTCCAACAAGTTTGGCTCCATTGTGCTTACGACAGGCAACAAGAGTGAGCTGGCGACAGGTTATTGCACGCTGTATGGCGACATGGCCGGTGGCTTTGCCGCTATCAAGGATCTGGCCAAAACCACGGTGTTCAGGCTGGCGAAATGGCGCAACGAGCATGATCCGTACGGCACAGGCCGCAACCCGATTCCCGAGCGCATCATCACTCGGCCGCCCAGCGCTGAATTGAGGCCAGACCAGACTGACCAGGACAGTCTGCCACCCTATGAGGTCCTGGACGCCATCTTGCAGCGCTACATGGAAAACGATGAAGACATCGAATCGTTGGTGGCGGACGGATTTGCGCCTGCCGATGTGGAGCGCGTGACCCGCCTCATCAAGATCAATGAATACAAGCGCCGGCAGGCGCCCATTGGCATTCGGGTAACCCACCGCAGCTTTGGCAAGGATTGGCGTTATCCTATAACGAGCAAGTTCCGGGCTTGATTTTTCGAGCCTGATTTGCGGCGTAAACTTTGAAAATCTTTGAGACAAACGGGGGACCACCATGAAACAGATCACCGCCATCATCAAACCATTCAAGCTGGAAGAAGTGCGGGAGGCCCTGGCTGAGTGCGGTGTTACTGGCTTGACCGTGACCGAAGTAAAGGGTTTTGGACGCCAAAAAGGGCACACCGAGCTGTACCGCGGCGCGGAGTATGTGGTCGATTTTCTGCCCAAAGTGAAGGTCGAAGTGGTGGTGAAGACGGACGATGTGGACCGTTGCGTGGAGGCGCTTGTCAAAGCCGCGCACACGGGCAAGATCGGTGATGGCAAGATTTTTGTAACGGCTGTGGAGCGCGTGGTGCGCATTCGCACCGGGGAAGAAGACGAAACGGCGGTCTGACCGGCTAAATGCCCTGAAGCCGCGGTTGGGGTGACATGCCGGCGGCCTGAACCAGCGCTTTGAGCAAGGTCTCGGGCTCTGGGCCACTTTGCACCAGGCGCATCTGCCATTCCCCCAGAAAACCCGCGCGGATGGAGGTTTGCAGAAAACCCAGCAATCCGTCGTAGTAGCCAGCGGTGTTGAGCAGGCCGACAGGCTTGTCGTGATAGCCCAGCTGGCGCCAGGTCCACACCTCAAACAGCTCTTCAAAAGTGCCAATGCCGCCGGGCATCGCCAAAAAGGCATCGGCCCGCTCAGCCATCATGCGTTTGCGTTCATGCATGGTGTCCACAACGTAGAGCTCGGTGCAGCCGTCGTGCGCGAATTCCTTTTCCACCAGCGCCTTGGGGATGATGCCGATCACCCGCCCGCCAGCCTGCAAGGTGGCGTCGGCCACGATGCCCATCAATCCGCCTTTTCCGCCGCCGTAAACCAGTTGCCCGGCGTGGCTCCCTATCCACCAACCTACGGCTTGGGCAGCTTGCGCGAACCCGGGT
>JAHEBY010000083.1:0-2344 GCA_024642025.1 Comamonadaceae bacterium
AAATTTGCCCACGCCGCCGGGCTGGCACCCTATGTCGAGATAGTAGTCAATGCCTTCGGCCCCGCGCGCTTGATGTGGGGTAGCGACTGGCCGGTGCTAAACCTTGTGAGTGACTATGCGGCTTGGCTCTCGATGTGTCAGCGCGTTGCAGAGCAATGGACACCGCAAGAGCAGGCGGCATTCTTCGCAGGCAATGCAGCACGGTTTTACCGGCTGCAGGGCCCCAACGATTGACCTGTCTGAATTACTTCAGGATGTCGCCAACGCAGAGGTATTTCACCTCGACGTAGTCGTCCATACCGTAGTGCGAACCTTCGCGGCCCAGGCCGGACTGCTTCACACCGCCAAATGGCACGTGCTCGGTAGCCAGAATGCCCACATTGATGCCGACCATGCCGTATTCAAGCGCTTCGCTCACGCGGAAAATGCGCCCCACGTCACGGCTGTAGAAGTAGCTGGCCAGACCAAACTCAGTGTTATTGGCCGCGTCAATGGCTTCCTGCTCAGTCTCGAACCGGAACACTGGCGCAAATGGCCCGAAGGTTTCTTCTGTGGCGCACAGCATGTCTGCCGATGCACCCGACACCACGGTTGGCTCGAAAAATTGACCTTCCATTTTCTTCCCGCCAACCGTTACCTTGGCACCTTTGGCAACCGCGTCTGCCACGTGGCGCGAGACTTTCTCGATGGCCGCGTCTTCAATCAGTGGGCCCTGCATCACACCATCTTCAAAACCATTGCCCACCTTAAGGGCCTTGACCTTGGCGGTAAATTTCGTCACGAACTCATCGTAAACGCCGTCTTGCACATAGAAGCGGTTGGCGCAGACGCAGGTTTGGCCAGCGTTACGGTATTTGCTGAGCATGGCGCCTTCAACGGCGGAGTCAATATCTGCATCGTCGAACACGATGAAGGGTGCATTGCCGCCGAGTTCCAGCGACATTTTTTTGACGGTTGGGGCAGACTGCGCCATCAGGATTCGGCCCACCTCGGTGGAGCCGGTAAAGCTGATGTGACGCACCACGTCGCTGGCGCAAATCACCTTGCCGACGGCAATCGAGCCTTTGGCATCAGAGGTGATCATGTTGAGCACACCAGCCGGTATACCTGCACGCATGGCGAGCTCGGCGGCTGCCAGCGCCGTCAAAGGCGTGAGTTCGGCGGGTTTGATAATCACCGGGCAGCCCGCAGCCAAGGCTGGTGCCACCTTGCGGGTAATCATGGCCAGCGGAAAGTTCCACGGTGTGATGGCGGCGCAAACTCCGATGGGCTGCTTGAGCACCATCAGGCGGCGGTTGTTGTCAAACGTGGGCAAAGTTTCGCCCATCACGCGTTTGGCCTCTTCGGCAAACCACTCGACAAAGCTGGCACCGTAGCCAACTTCGCCCTTGGCCTCGGCAAATGGCTTGCCCTGCTCGGCCGTCATGATGCGGCCGATGTCTTCCTGGTTGGCCATCAGAAGGTCGAACCACTTGCGCATGATGATGCTGCGCTCTTTGGCGGTTTTGGCGCGCCAGGCGGGCCAGGCAGCATTGGCGGCCGCTATGGCAGCTTCTGTCTCGGCCGGGCCCAAGTTCGCCACATCGGCCAGTTTGCGGCCATTGGATGGGTCCAGAACGTCAAATCGGCTGGCTCCCTTGACCCATTTGCCGTCGATCAGGGCGTCGGTCTTGAGCAGGCTGGGGTCATTGAGCAGGGATAGGGGGGAAGTTTTCATGTCCATGGCAGGGTTCCTCTTGAATTCGCTGGGGCTGGCGTTTGAAACTTGACCAGCCAGTTAGCTAGGTTAACGCTTTTTCTGCATTGTCGCAGTTCCGCATGCCGCATCGCGATAATAGACGGCTTGACGGACCTGCGCCGATTCCCCACCCGAACTGAAAATTGACAGCCATGACCACGCCCGTAATGAGTGTTGCCGACATTCGCAAGATCTTCCTCGACTTCTTTGCCTCCAAAGGCCATGCGGTTGTGGCCAGCAGTCCGCTGGTGCCGGGCAACGACCCTACGCTAATGTTCACGAACTCGGGCATGGTGCAGTTCAAGGATGTGTTTTTAGGCACCGACAAGCGCTCCTATGTGCGCGCGGCCAGTGTGCAGACCTGCCTGCGTGCGGGCGGCAAGCACAATGATCTTGAAAACGTGGGGTATACCGCCCGGCACCACACCTTTTTCGAGATGCTGGGTAACTGGAGTTTTGGCGATTATTTCAAGCGTGATTCGCTCAAATGGGGCTGGGAGCTCTTGACCAAGGTGTATGGCCTGCCCGCCGAGAAGCTATTGGCCACGGTCTATATTGACGATCAGGAAGCCTTCGACATCTGGACCAAGGAAATTGGCCTGCCCG
>JAHEBY010000083.1:2354-8901 GCA_024642025.1 Comamonadaceae bacterium
GAAGATCGGGTGATTCGCATTGGCGACAACAAGGGCAAAAAATACGCCTCAGACAACTTCTGGATGATGGCCGACACCGGCCCCTGCGGCCCGTGCAGCGAGATTTTCTACGACCACGGCGCCCATATCCCTGGTGGCCCACCTGGAAGCCCCGGGGAAGACGGTGACCGTTTCATCGAAATCTGGAATCACGTGTTCATGCAGTTTGACATGCAGCCCGACGGTAGCCTGGTGAAGCTGCCCGCACCGTGCGTGGACACTGGCATGGGTCTGGAGCGCCTGGCGGCCATCCTGCAGCACGTGCACAGCAATTACGAGATTGACCTGTTTCAGGGCCTGATCGCAGCGGCCGCCCGCGAAGCGGGTTGCGCAGATTTGCAGAACGCGTCACTCAAAGTCATTGCCGACCACATCCGCGCCACGGCCTTTTTGGTGGGCGACGGGGTGATCCCCAGCAATGAAGGCCGTGGCTACGTGCAGCGCCGCATCATTCGCCGTGCCATTCGCCACGGTTACAAGCTGGGGCAAAAAACCCCGTTTTTCCACAAGCTGGTGCCAGACCTCGTGGCGCTGATGGGTGAGGCGTACCCCCGGTTTGCTTCGCAGGGCACCCGAATCAGCGAGGTTCTGAAGGTAGAGGAAGAGCGGTTTTTCGAGACGCTGGCAATCGGCATGGAGATTCTGGACACCGCGTTGACCGGCGGCGCCAAAGTGTTGCCAGGCGATGTGGCATTCAAGCTGCACGACACCTACGGCTTTCCGCTCGACCTGACGCAAGACGTGTGCCGTGAGCGCGGTGTTACGGTTGACGAAGCCGGGTTCGCAGCCGCCATGGATCGGCAAAAAACCCAGGCGCGTGCTGCCGGCAAGTTCAAGATGGACAAGGCGCTGGAATACAACGGCGACGGCAATGATTTCGTAGGATATGACAGCCTTTCAATTGCTACAAAAATAGTAGCTATATACGTAGAAGGGGCGGTGGCTAAGGAGCTAAAAGCTGGTCAAAATGGCGTGCTGGTGCTGGAAACCACGCCTTTTTATGCCGAGAGCGGCGGGCAGGTGGGCGATGTAGGCTGGCTGGTGGCACCGGCTCCGGTGAAGGGCGCGCCAGTTTCGCTGGATGCGGCGACCGTGGCTTTCGAGGTGGTCGACACGCAGAAGATCAAGTCCGACGTATACGGCCACCACGGCAGCTTGCGCAAAGGGCAGGTGATTGTGGGCGACACCATTACTGCCCACGTGAACCCTGAAGTACGAGCCGCCAGTAAGCGCAACCACTCGGTCACGCACCTGATGCACAAGGCGTTGCGCGAGGTGCTGGGCGAGCATGTGCAGCAAAAGGGCAGCTTGGTGGACGCGCAAAAGACGCGTTTCGACTTTACCCACAACGCGCCAGTAACCGATGCGCAGATTCGCGAGATCGAGTCGCTGGTGAACGCTGAGATTCTGGCTAACGCGCCAACCCAGGCGCGCCTGATGGACATTGAAGCGGCCAAGCAGACCGGCGCCATGATGCTGTTTGGCGAGAAGTACGGTGAGATTGTGCGCGTGCTCGACATTGGCACAACAACCGAGCTTTGTGGCGGTACGCACGTGCAGCGCACCGGCGACATCGGTTTTTTTACCATCACTGCAGAGGGCGGTGTGGCTGCAGGTGTGCGCCGCGTGGAGGCTGTTACCGGCCTGGTCGCGCTGAATTACGTGCAGGGCATAGAAGCCACGCTGGGCGGCGTTGCGGGCACGCTGCGCGTGACGTCAGACGAGGTGCCGGCCCGCGTGGACGCCATGATTGTCCAGGTGCGCGAGCTCGAGAAGGAACTGGCTTCGCTCAAGGGCAAGCTAGCGTCCAGCCAGGGCGATGAACTGATGCAGAAGGCCGAGGATGTCAAAGGCGTGAAGGTATTGGCGGCGCGGCTCGAAGGTGCTGACGCCAAGACCTTGCGCGACACCATGGACAAGCTCAAGGACAAGCTCAAAACGGCTGTAATTGTGCTGGCCACCGTGGAGGGCGACAAGGTCCAGATCGCCGCAGGCGTCACGTCAGACAGCGTGGGCAAGGTCAAGGCTGGTGAGCTGGTGAACTTTGTGGCAAGCCAGGTGGGTGGCAAAGGCGGTGGCAAGGCAGATATGGCCATGGCTGGCGGCACTGAGCCTGGCAAGCTGGCTGGCGCGCTGGCCAGTGTTCAAGCTTGGGTTACGGCCAAGCTTTGATCTCTCAAATTTGGCAGCCAGAGACCTGCCTATAGCCAGATGCCCCGTTGGGGCATGTGTATTTGCATTTCCGGGTCGCCGCCGATCGCGAACGAACCGATCACAATGCTCAGGAGGCCAATGAACATGCTGGCAAACAAGGCCGTCCAGAAGCCCGCAACCTTGAACCCCTTGACGAGTTGAGCGACCAACAACAGCATCAAGGCGTTGATCACCAGGATAAACAGGCCAAAGGTCACCAATGTCAGGGGTAATGTCAACACCAGCAGTATGGGCTTGACGATGGCATTCGCAAAACCCAATAGCAGCGCCGAGATAACAAGAGATGACGTGTCGGCAAATTTCAGGCCAGAGAAGATGTGGCTTGCCATCCACAGGGATAGCGCTGTGATGGCCCAATGAAGCAGGAAGGGTGTGAGGTTGTGCAGCATAGGTTCTGGGGAGCCCGAGCGATATTGTGCATTGATGCATCGCCGTGGCGGATTTGCCGCTTCGTTGCACAGCCTTCAACGTGCAGTTCGATCCCTGATCCCGTACTTTTTTTCATGGCTTTACTTCCCGTAACATGATCACGACAAAACTGTCATGAACGGGCGTTAGCATGGTCGTTCAGCAAAGTGGAGGTGACCATGAGAAAACACATACTTGCATTAATTGCGCTGACCAGCCTGGCCTTTGGCGTACAGGCAAACAATCATTCGCCCAGTTCTGCGCGTTCCGAATCGTCGCGCGGTAACCGACACTCGGATTCACGCTCGGGCTCGAAGGAAGGCACGCATCGCGATCATCTCGCCAGTGGGCAACAGTTGGTGGGCAAAGCGATTGCCTCCAGCCCGACGGTCATGGCCGACCGGACCGCGCTGGCCACGGCGGCCGCAAGATTGAAAGCTGATCAGGCAGCTGGCATGACCATGGCAATTGCAGCCGATCAGGCGGCCGTCGAAGCCGCCAGACGGCAGTTGGTGGCTGATCGAGCGGCCATCAAGGAAAAGTTGGCGGCCAGCGCCCAGGTTCGTAACGACAAGGCAATCCTGAAAGCCAGCCAGTCAAAATTTAAGGCGCTGAAGGCGCAATTGCAGGCTGACCTGTTGGCCGGGAACACCGCGGCTGTTGCCGCAGGACAAGCGGCAATCGAAGCGGCCCGTGTTCAAGTGGCGTCAGACCGGGCTACTCTTCAGAATGACATTTCCGCAGTAATTGGAGTACCACTGGCTTGAGTTTCGCTGCGCATTGATGGTTACGTCCGGTAACACAATCACAACAAAAACGTTACAACCCGGGGCTAGGATTGGGCTTCTATTAATTGGAGCTATTTAGATGAAAAAGCATATCCTTGCCTTGCTGACTTTGACGAGCATGGCGTTCGCCGTGCAGGCGGGCAATGGCCATTCCTCGGGTAGTTCCAGCGGCGCCGGTGGCGGTGCGCGTTCCGAGGCACATGGCAAAAGTGGGCAGTCCGACGGGCAGTCCGGATCGAAGTCGGCGTTTGGCAGAGAGCATGATGCGAACTCCCATAGCGGTGAACGCCACGCTGGCTCCAAGCATCGGGATGGTGAACATCGGGACGGCGAACATGAACATCACAATCGTGGCTTGCATTTGGGCCAGGCATTGGCGTCGAACCCTACGATCAAGGCTGATCGCACCGCGCTGGAAACTGCAATGGCCAAGCTGAAGGCAGACAAGGCTGCAGGTAATACAGCCGCCTTGGCCGCCGACAAGGCGGCTGTAGATGCTGCACGCAAGCAGATGCTGGCTGACCGGGCTGCTATCAAGGATAAATTGGCGGCGGATACCACGCTGACGGCCGACCGGGCTGCATTGAAGGCCGATCAGGCCAAGCTGCAGACACTGATAGCCCAATTGCGGACGCATACCGCCGCGAACAACGCTGCGGCCATTGCTGCTGACAAAACGGCGATTGAAGCTGCCAAAGCACAGTTGATGAAAGACCGTGCTGCGCTACAAACCGATATCGCCGCTGTGCTCGCCGCACCGCTGTCAGCCGCGGCCACCCCGCCTGCAACCACACCTGCCACGACGCCCGTGGTAGCGCCAGTGGTCACAATGCCCGTTGTGACAGCACCGGCGGTCTAGGACTTCGGGGCGCTGGCTGATCGCGGCCAGCGGCGATCAGCCCTTCTTGGCCCAAGCGCTGCACCAGCCCTTTGCCGAGACCTGCTTGCCGGCAAACAGCGGGCAACCGCCTGCAGCGTCGCCCGCCTTGCCTTGGAAGAGGGCGCAGTTGGCGCAGTTCTGGCCGGCCGCATACTTGGGGTATTTCTTGACGTCGGCCTTGGTGGCATCTACCTTGTAACCCAGCGCTGCAGCTTGTGCATCGGCTTCAGTCAGCATGGGCAGGTCTGCAGCCCATGCTTGGCTGGCGGCCAACGCACCGGTTGCAAGACCGAACTGAACGATAAATTCGCGACGATTCGTCATTTGTGAAATCTCCATAGGAAAGTTGAATATTTTGAGCCAGAAACCGGAAGTGGATTGTACTCGTAGGGGTATATATTTTCGCGATCTGAATCAATATCCGACAAATGCGGTCGGGCGGATGATGATTCAATCAAAAACCCTTGCTATCGCCCGTAAGTTGCCGTGAAGCTGGCCTTGCCAAGCAGGTTGGCGCCCAGGCCCTTGTTCAAGATAAATGAATAAAGCGCGGCAGAACCCGTTTTGGGAATGCCCCCGGCCTTTTGAACATCGTCCACTGCCAACGCATAAAGCGTGAACATGTAACGGTGCGGCTTGTCGCCTGCAGGTGGACACGGCCCGCCATAGTTGCCGTTCGTTCCGGTAGCGCCCGTGTCCATAAAGTCCGTGTTGCCACCAAATGCTGGCGCGGGTAGCGTTGCAGGCGAGTTTCCTGCACCTTGTGCCAGCCCGGTTGCTGTTGGCGGCATGTTGTAGACGCCCCAGTGCCAGAAGCCGCTGCCTGTGGGGGCATCAGGGTCGTGAATTTGCAGTGCCAGTGATTTGGTGCCGGCCGGTACATTTCGCCATTCCAGCGCCGGAGACACATTGCCACCCGTACAGCCGAAGCCGTTCAGGATGAATTTGTTGTCAAACGTGCCCGAGGCCAGGTCGGGGCTGGACAAGCTAAATGCCGAGCTCTGCGCATGGACGCTCGCGGCAACCAGGCAACAGAGTGCAACGGCGGTACGTAGCCGCATATCAGCGCTAAGACCGTGAGTAGATGGGTTGTTTTTCATGGTTGATCTCCTGATCAGAAACGGGTGATGAGGGATGTCATCCGGTCCATGATATTTCAACTGAAGCAAAAAGTCTTACTCGCGGGCGATGAACAAGCCGGCGCACAAGATGCCACCCACCAGGTACAACAGCCAAGTCCTGGAGATGGCGTATGGGTAAAGCATCAGCGCAACGCCAATCCATTTGGTCTGGCTGCGCTGCGTGCGTTTGCCGTAGGCAAAAGCGGCCATGCCAACCAGGCCAAACAAGATGGCGCCAGCAATATAGGCGGGGCTTGGAAGGCTTAGGTCGAGCGATTGCAGGAGTGTTGTGCTATCCATAAGGACTTTAGGATACTATAAAAATAGTAGCTATGTTCTCATATTTTACGGGGGCTAAGGCCATATTTTATGGATAGATTGGCTGATTTCTGCGCCAATACTTTTCTATTTCCACAGCCACAAAAACCACTGATGACAAGGCGAGGCATATCGCCAGTTCCACCAGATTCAGGGGTTCTGTCTTGAAGATCGGGTTGAGCACGGGGACGTAAATGGTTGCCATCTGCAATGCGAACGTCAGCATCACAGCAGCCAGCAAGGGCCGATTGGACGCAATGCCCATACGCCACAGGCAGTCCCGCTCGGACCGGATAGCCAGCACGTGGGCCATCTGACCTAAAGTGAGCACGGTAAACACCATGGTTTGCCAGTGCGCGTGGCCGGAGGCCAACGCCCAGGCTTGGACGCCCAGGCACAGCCCGGCCAAGAGCAGGCCTATGGCCAGAATGTGCTGCCACATGCCGTGGGCAAACAGATTTTCCTGGGGTGGGCGTGGCGGCCGCTTCATGATGCCGCGTTCGGCTGGTTCGGCGGCCAGGGCCAGGCCGGGAAGCCCGTCGGTCACCAGGTTGACCCAGAGAATGTGTATCGGCAGCAGGGGTATGGGTAGCCCCATGAAAGGGGCTAGAAAAATCGTCCAGATCTCGCCAGAGTTGCCAGTCATGGCGTAGCGGACAAACTTGCGGATATTGTCGTAAATGCGTCGGCCTTCACGAACGGCGCCAACGATGGTGGAGAAGTTGTCATCCAGCAGGACGAGGCTGGCAGCCTCGCGTGCCACATCGGTGCCACCCTTA
>JAHEBY010000084.1 GCA_024642025.1 Comamonadaceae bacterium
GATCAAGAAGAACACCAAGCGCTTGAAATTGCTTGAGGCGTTCAAAAAATCAGGTATCAAACCAGAATGGATGGTGCTTGATGTTCTGCCGGTTCTGCCACCAGACTTGCGCCCTCTGGTGCCACTGGACGGTGGTCGATTTGCCACCTCTGACTTGAATGACCTCTATCGCCGGGTTATCAACCGCAACAGTCGTTTGCGTCGCTTGCTCGAATTGAAGGCTCCAGAAATTATTGCGCGCAACGAGAAACGCATGTTGCAGGAAGCGGTTGACTCGCTGTTGGACAATGGTAGACGCGGCAAAGCCATGACGGGCGCGAACAAGCGCGCCTTGAAGTCGCTTGCCGACATGATTAAGGGCAAGAGTGGCCGCTTCCGTCAGAACCTGCTTGGAAAGCGGGTCGATTATTCCGGCCGTTCAGTGATTGTGGTAGGGCCGACGCTCAAATTGCACCAGTGTGGCTTGCCTAAACTCATGGCGCTTGAGCTGTTCAAGCCCTTCATCTTTGCGCGTCTTGAAGCCATGGGTATAGCGACCACCATCAAGGCCGCCAAGAAGGAAGTTGAATCCGGCACTCCGGTTGTCTGGGACATCCTGGAGGAAGTAATCAAAGAGCACCCGGTCATGCTGAACCGTGCTCCCACGCTGCACCGGTTGGGTATCCAGGCATTTGAGCCCATCCTGATCGAAGGCAAGGCGATTCAGTTGCATCCACTCGTTTGCGCGGCCTTTAATGCCGACTTTGACGGTGACCAGATGGCCGTTCACGTGCCGCTTTCTGTTGAAGCGCAGATGGAAGCCCGAACTCTGATGCTGGCCTCAAACAACATCCTGTTTCCGGCCAATGGCGAGCCCTCCATCGTGCCGTCTCAGGACGTGGTTCTGGGCTTGTACTACACCACGCGGGATCGGATCAACGGCAAGGGTGAAGGCCTGATCTTCTCGGATACCGGTGAGGTGCAACGTGCGTTTGATGCCGGAGAGGTGGAGCTGACGGCGCGCATCAATGTGCGCCTGACAGAGTACACAAAAAACAAGGTGACCGGCGAACTGGTGCCTTCGACCAAGCTTTGGGAGACTACTGCGGGGCGTGCGCTGCTTTCGGAAATATTGCCTAAAGGGCTTCCATTCTCAAACATAAACAAGGCGTTGAAGAAGAAAGAGATCTCGAAATTGATCAATGTCTCCTTCCGCAAATGTGGTTTGAAGGAGACGGTCGTATTCGCGGACAAATTGCTGCAGTACGGCTTCCGTTTGGCGACTAAGGCTGGTATTTCAATCTGTATCGACGACATGCTGGTCCCCAAGGAAAAGCACGGCATCATTGATCGCGCCGAAAAAGAGGTGAAAGAAATTGCTCAGCAGTACACGTCGGGCCTGGTGACGTCTGGCGAGCGGTACAACAAGGTCGTCGATATTTGGGGAAAGGCTGGTGATGAAGTCTCCAAGGTCATGATGGCCCAACTCGCCAAAGAAAAGACAACCGATCGCCATGGCAAGGAGGTTGACCAAGAGTCCTTCAACTCCATTTACATGATGGCCGACTCGGGCGCACGTGGCTCTGCTGCACAGATTCGCCAGCTGGCGGGCATGAGGGGCTTGATGGCCAAGCCTGATGGCTCGATCATCGAGACACCTATTACCGCGAACTTTCGCGAAGGCCTGAATGTTTTGCAGTACTTCATCTCTACGCACGGCGCCCGAAAAGGCCTCGCGGATACGGCCTTGAAGACGGCCAATTCAGGCTATTTGACTCGTCGTCTGGTCGATGTAACGCAAGACCTGGTAGTAACTGAAACTGACTGCGGCACCCATGGCGGCTACCTTATGCGTGCCATCGTTGAAGGCGGTGAGGTGATCGAGTCGCTGCGCGAGCGTATCCTGGGTCGTACCGCTGCAGAAGATGTGGTTCATCCTGAGAGTCGCGCGACGCTCGTCAAGGCGGGCGATATGATGGACGAAGATGTCATCGACGATCTCGAAGCGCAGGGCGTGGACGAGGTTAAAGTTCGCACGGCACTGACCTGCGAAACCCGATTTGGTATTTGCGCCAAGTGTTATGGCCGCGACCTCGGGCGCGGCGGGTTGATCAATCACGGTGAGGCCGTTGGCGTGATTGCTGCGCAGTCGATTGGTGAACCGGGCACGCAGCTGACCATGCGTACTTTCCACATCGGTGGTGCAGCTTCGCGTGCTGCGATCGCTTCAAGCGTCGAGGCCAAATCCAACGGTACGATAGGCTTCAATGCGACGATGCGCTACGTGACGAATGGCAAGAAAGAGCTCGTGGTAATTGCCCGCTCTGGCGAGATTGTCATTCACGATGAACATGGGCGTGAGCGCGAACGTCACAAGGTGCCATACGGGGCAGTTCTGAGCGTGAAGGCCGACCAGGTCGTCAAGTCAGGGGCCATTTTGGCAAATTGGGATCCATTGACGCGCCCGATCATTACCGAATTTGCCGGTAAAGCGCAGTTCGAGAATGTAGAAGAGGGCTTGACGGTTGCTAAGCAGGTAGACGATGTAACAGGTCTCTCGACACTGGTAGTGATTGATCCAAAGCGCCGTGGATCTACGAAAGTCGTGCGACCTCAAGTCAAACTCATCGACGCAACGGGTAACGAAGTGAAGATCCCGGGTACAGACCACTCTGTGACGATCGGCTTTCCAGTTGGAGCGCTCGTTCAGGTACGCGATGGCCAGGATGTAGGCCCAGGCGAAGTTTTGGCTCGAATCCCAATTGAAGGTCAGAAAACCCGTGATATTACTGGCGGTTTGCCGCGCGTCGCAGAGCTGTTTGAGGCGCGATCACCCAAAGACAAGGGCGTGTTAGCCGAAATGACTGGTACCATTTCTTTCGGAAAGGAAACCAAAGGCAAAATTCGCTTGCAAATCACCGATCCGGACGGGGCAGTTTGGGAGGACCTTGTACCCAAGGAGAAAAACATCCTTGTGCACGAGGGCCAGGTGGTCAATAAGGGCGAGAGCGTTGTGGACGGTCCTGCAGACCCCCAAGATATTCTGCGCCTTCTGGGCTCGGAAGAGCTGGCGCGTTATATCGTGGACGAAGTGCAGGACGTTTATCGCTTGCAGGGCGTGAAGATCAATGACAAGCACATTGAAGTGATTGTTCGTCAGATGTTGCGCCGCGTTGTTGTCGAGAATGCTGGTGATTCCACTTACATCAATGGCGAGCAGGTTGAGCGCTCTGAAATGCTCAATACAAACGACGCCTTGCTAGCCGATGGAAAAATACCCGCGACGTTCACCAATCTTTTGTTGGGCATTACCAAGGCTTCGTTGTCCACTGACAGCTTCATCAGCGCGGCATCGTTCCAGGAGACGACCCGCGTTCTGACCGAGGCTGCCATTATGGGCAAGCGCGATGAGCTTCGGGGCTTGAAGGAAAACGTCATTGTCGGCCGGCTTATTCCGGCTGGAACTGGCATGGCATACCATGAAGCGCGCAAGGTTCGCGAGAACATGGACGATGTCGAGCGACGTGCAATCGCTGATGCGGAAGCGGCAGAGTTGGCCGGTGAAACTGCCGAGACCGTGGAAGGTGGCGATTCAGGTGATACGCCAGTAGCGGAGCCGAACGCAGGCGTGTGAAGTTCATTTTGACCTGACGCTATGCATTAAATAGCGCTTCACGTTCTTTTTATAAGGACTTGAGGCGCTTTTTATTTATATCAATAAACTTAAAATGCATGTAGATGGATTTGCGATTGCCTGGGCAGGGCTTGCGATTGCGGTATTCTGGGCGGTGGGAGCCCACAATCGTCTGGTACGGCTTCGTTCGCAAACGAGCTCGGCGTTTTCAGGTGTGAACCTTCACCTTGCCAAGTACATCAACTTGGTCCGGGACAACTCTTCGTCTGCGATGGATGGCTCGCTCGCATTGGTCTGGAGAGGCATCGAGAACGCCACGACGCAGTTTGAGATCGCCTTGCAAAATGTTAGTGGTCGCCCCTTGGATGCTGCAGCCATGGGAGCTATGCAGAGCGCCTACTCAGCTTTGTGTGCGTCCTGGGAGAGGTTTCAAAACGAACCCCAAGACTTGGCAGGGGATCGCATGCCCGAAGCGCTGCAGCACGACTGGGCTCAACTGGCCGTTTTGGCCGGGCAGGCGACGGACGAGTTCAACCGGCTGGTTACGAACTATAACGAAGCCTTATCCCAGTTCCCGGTCAACTTACTCGCTGGTTTATTCGGATTTCAGCGAGCCAAAACCGTGTGACGGATCATTTGTCCGGTCCACCGCTGTGGCGCCAACTTCAGGCATGTGCCGGGGTTTTGATGGCGGTTCGCAGCGGAGTGTCTGCCACCGCCGCATTGGGTGAAATTTCCGCTCCCATGCGGCCGGGCGTTCAGGCGCTGGTATTTCAAGTATTGCGTTCGCTCGGCACGGCTCAAGGGCTCCGCAAACAACTGGCTAGTCGCACACCGTCTCCCGCAGTTGATGCCTTGCTGTGTTCGTCGCTGGCACTAGTTAGTTTGAAGGACGATGCGCCATATGAGCCGTTTACCCTTGTGAACCAGGCAGTTGAAGCCGCGAAGAAAACGTCAAACGCGCGCGCGCATGCCGCGTTTATCAATGGGTGCTTGCGCCGTTTTCTCCGCGAACGCGATGCGTTGATGGACATTGTGTTGCAAGACCCAGTTGCCCGGTGGAACCATCCGGCCTGGTGGGTGACTCGCCTTGAAAAAGACTACCCGAACGAATGGCAGGATTTGCTAGCGGCAGGCAACATGCGTCCGCCCATGGTTCTAAGAGTCAACGCCAAGCGAGTCACGGTTGAGCAATACAGAAAGCATTTGCATGCTCAAGGTATCGAGTCGAGCGCAAATGGGCCCTACGGCGCAACTCTAGTTCAACCGTTGCCGGTGGGACAGATTCCCGGTTTTCAGCAGGGAGACGTGTCCGTTCAGGATGGCGCCGCCCAGATCGCGGCGCCGCTCCTGCTAGGCGGATTAGATGGAAAAAAGCGATTGCGCATTCTCGATGCTTGTGCAGCGCCTGGCGGCAAGACGGCCCACCTGCTGGAATTGACGGACGCCGAGAACGTCGACCTCATTGCGCTGGATGTTGACGCCGCTCGATGTGAGCGCATATATGAGAACCTGCAAAGGCTGGCCTTGTCTGCACAGGTCATTGTTGGCGATGCTGCCGACCCGGGTACCTGGTGGGACGGACAGCCGTTCGATGCCATTTTGCTGGATGCGCCCTGCACCGCCTCCGGGATCGATCGCCGCCATCCAGACATTCGCTGGTTGCGCCGGGAGAGTGACATAGCACAGCTGGCCGGGGTGCAGGCTCGCTTGCTTGAGTGCCTGTGGCCCATGATCAAGCCCAACGGGCGTCTACTGTATTGCACGTGTTCAGTGTTTCCCGCTGAGGGGCGTGACCAGATCAAAGCGTTCCTTGCGCACAACACCGACGCTGCTATGTTGCCCTCCCCCGGGCATTTATTGCCCCTCTTTGGGGCGAAGCCCGATGGTCTCCCGGACAATCTATCAGGTGATAACGACGGATTTTTCTACGCGCTTCTGGAGAAACGCCCGGTCTGAACTGGCTGTGGCAGTGGCTTTGGCGTTGCTGCTAATTTTTGTGCCTTTTTCATCCCGGGCGGATTCTGGCGGCGCCAACATCTCGGAGTTTAGTGTCGAGAGGACAGCTGAAGGTGTTTTCGTCTCTGCGTCCATCAATTTTGTGTTGCCCCCGTCCGTCGACGATGCCTTGCTGAAGGGTGTGCCCATGGTCTTCTCGATTGAGGCGGAACTGCTGCGCGATCGATGGTATTGGACCGACAAGAAAATTGTCACGGCGCAGCGGCATGTCCGGCTTGCCTATTTGCCACTGACGCGACGCTGGCGAATCGCGGTTTTGTCAGGCCCACAGATTGGAAATACAGGTGTTGCTCTCGGGCAAAGTTTTGACGCGCTGGACGACGCATTGGCTCACGTCCAGCGGCTGTCCCACTGGAGGATTGCCGACGCCACGGACGTTGAACCCGGCTCGCGACACAACATAACCCTTCGGTTCCAGTTGGATGTCGCTCAATTGCCAAGGCTGTTTCAGATCGGGGCGCTCGGTCAGTCAGACTGGGATATTTCCGCGACTGCTTTCGCGCGCCTGCCGGTGGAGTTTGAAAAGTGACTTCTCGCCCAATTGCGGCTGTAGACCTGGAGGGTAGTCGCAAAGTCAGGCAGTCACGCGCGTTGCGCTGGACTCTCGGGATTGGGCTGGCCGCCATGACGGCGATTGGCCTGGTCCTCCTGTTTCTGCTGGCGCAGGCTACGAACAACCAGGCCATGTATGAGCAGAACTATGCCCGCTTGTTCATTCTGAACGTGGTGGTCGCGGGGCTGCTCTTGCTGGTTATCGCGTGGGTCACCTGGCGGCTCATTAGCCGCCTCAGAAAAGGCCGCTTTGGCAGCCGACTGTTAATCAAATTGGCGGCTGTTTTTGCGTTGGCTGGTTTTGTTCCCGGGTTGCTGATCTATGTAGTGTCCTATCAGTTTGTTGCCCGATCCATAGAAAGCTGGTTTGACGTAAAAGTTGAGGGTGCGCTGCAGGCGGGACTAACGCTCGGTCAGGTCACCCTTGACACCTTGGCCGGAGATTTGGCAAACAAGACCCGGCTTGCCGCGACCCAGCTAATCGACGTGCCCGATACCATCATCGGGCTGCCGCTCGATCGGGTGCGTGAACAGCTCGGCGGAGAAGATGTCTTTCTTTGGAACTCCTCCTTTCAGCTTATCGGCGGCACTGGAAAATCCCGATTTCAATTGAGTCCGGAACGCCCCTCGTTGCAGCAATTCAAGAGCGCGCGCAGTCAACGGGCAATGAGCTGGATCGAGGGCCTGGACGAATCCACCGCAACCGATGTCAGCAAGGCCCGCATTAAGGCGTTGGTGGTCGTCCCCAATCCAAGTTTGGGTTTTGCCGGTGAAGTACGCTTTCTTGAAGTGACACGCCTTTTGCCCCCCACGCTAGTGACCAATGCGCTGGCCGTGACGGAGGCGAATCGGGAATATCAGGAGCGGGCACTTGCGCGTGATGGTCTTCGCCGCATGTATATTGGTACGCTTACCCTGAGTCTTTTTCTCGCAGTATTTGGCGCCGTCTTGCTGGCCGTTGTGCTCGGTAACCAGATCGTTCGCCCATTGCTCCTTCTCGCAGACGGTGTCCACCAGGTAGCCGCTGGCGACCTGACGCCCAAAGCTGCGTTGCAGGGTAAAGACGAGCTGGGGGGCCTCACGCGCGACTTTGCCGAGATGACTCGGCAATTGGCGGATGCACGGGAGGCCGTTCAAAGCAGCATGGAGCAGGTCAGCTCGGCCCGATCCAACCTGCAAACCATCCTGGATAACCTCACCGCTGGCGTGATTGTGCTGGATTCGCAGGGGAAAGTTCAGTCGTCGAACCCTGGCGCTACTCGAATTTTGCGTGCTCCATTGGCAGCCTATGAAGGTCGACCTCTAGCCGATTTGGCTGGCCTGGAAGATTTTGCGCGCGAGGTGCAAAGTCAGTTTGACGCATTGCTCGGAGACCGTTTAGAACACGGTCTGGACCGCTGGCAGCATACCTTCGAACTGGGGGGTACCGGATCGCCGGGGCTAACCGCCAACGCCGGTAGCGCCGTGACACTGGTGGCCCGAGGTGCTGAGTTGCCGGGTGACGCGCGCCTTCTGGTTTTTGACGATATCTCCGAAATCGTGTCGGCCCAGCGCTCGCAAGCCTGGGGTGAAGTTGCCAGGCGACTGGCGCACGAGATCAAGAATCCGTTAACGCCTATACAGCTTTCAGCTGAGCGATTGGAGAAGAAGCTTGCTGACAAAGTGGCGCCTGTCGAGTTGGCTATTTTGAACAAGTCGGTCAAAACCATTGTGGATCAAGTCGACGCCATGAAACGCCTTGTCAACGAGTTTCGAGACTATGCACGCCTTCCAGCTGCTGATCTCAAGCCGCTGGACCTGAACACCCTCATTGGTGAGGTCGTCCAGCTTTACGACGACGACAGCGCCAGAATTCCCGTGCGTATGGACTTGGACGCGGCGTGTCCGATGGTCATGGGCGACGCCCATCAGTTGCGTCAGGTGGTGCACAACCTTGTGCAAAACGCACAGGACGCCACGGAATCTGCTCTTCGGACGCAAGATCAGCTTGCCCCTGTGACGATCAAGACGCAATGGAGCGAAGCGACCGGCCGTGTGCGGCTGAGCGTGCTCGATCAGGGTTGCGGTTTCCCGGAAAACATACTGCGTCGGGCGTTCGAACCCTACGTCACCACCAAGGCCAAAGGCACAGGTTTAGGGCTGGCCGTGGTCAAGAAAATTGCTGACGAGCATGGCTCGCGGATCGACATTTCCAACCGGATAATCGATGGAAAAATAGTGGGCGCCCAAGTGTCGTTATCATTCGCCATACAGAAGCTTGCGTCTGCTTGAGCGCAGCAAGGTTTTTAGCGGGGAAGAGCACAAAGAAATCATGGCAAATATATTGGTAGTCGACGACGAGTTGGGCATCCGCGATCTGCTGTGGGAGATCCTCAATGACGAGGGCCATACGGTCGAATTGGCTGAAAATGCCGCCCAGGCCCGAGCGGCCCGATCACGCGACCGGCCTGACCTGGTGCTGCTCGACATCTGGATGCCCGATACCGACGGCGTCACCCTGCTCAAGGAATGGTCTTCCTGCGGCGCTTTGACCATGCCCGTCATCATGATGAGCGGACATGCCACCATCGATACCGCAGTAGAGGCTACAAAAATTGGTGCGATGGCGTTTCTGGAGAAACCCATCACTATGCAAAAGTTGCTCAAGGCAGTCGAGCAAGGCTTGGCGCGAGGGGCCGTTCGCAAACTGATGGCCGCT
>JAHEBY010000085.1 GCA_024642025.1 Comamonadaceae bacterium
AGTGCCACTGATCTGTTTTGTCGCGCCGCAAAGGCAATAGCCAAATCGGTTCGCTCTTTGAGCAGGCTACGGCTCGCCAAACCGGTCAGGCTGTCCTGATTATTTTGGCGCTCAAGCTGCTCTTCGTATTGCTTGCGCTCGGTAATATCGTTGATAACGCCAACAAAATGGGTAGCAACGCCGTCTGGGTTTTTTACGGGCGCAACCGTGAGGTCGTTCCAGAACAGGGAGCCATCCTTGCGGTGGTTCTGGAGTGTGGCACCGCCCTCACGACCTTCGTAAAGTGCGGACCTGATTTCCTGCAAGCCCAGCTGGTCCACGTCGGTTCCCATGAAGAGACCAGCCTGCTTGCCAATAACCTCTGCCGCTGAATAGCCAGTGATGCGTTCAAAGGCGGGATTCACATAGGTCACGGTGAGATCTGGTGTCGTGTATTCAGCAATAAGAATGCCGTTGGCCGTTGCCTCTACCGCACGCTGGCTCAATCGCGCAGACTCTTCACTTGCGCGAAGTGCCGACACAGCACGCTGGCGATCTGCCTCGTGCGCAAAATTGGTCAACGCGAACGACGTGTCGGTCGCAATTTCGGTCACCAGGTCAAGCAGTTGGTTATCAAAAAAATTCTTTTCAGCCGCAAACAGTGACACGCAGGCAACTGGTTTTTCATCGACTCTGAGCAAATAGCAGGCCGCCGACTGCAATCCACACTGCCGCAAATCGTCACTGATCGCGGCAATCCTCGTATCATTTTGCAAATCGTTGCTCAGGTACGGCCGCTGCGTAGCAAACACGATCTCTGAAGGATCCCGTTTGGGGCCGCTACCAGTAGAAACCAGAGGCCCCAGCCGCGGGAGCCATGTCGGCTCGGCACCAGCACGGGCGACCGGTTCGATGCGACCGGATGTCGGCTCAACCGACCCCACCCACACCATCGCCAATCCGCCGCGCTCAACGGCAACGCGACACAGTTCATGGAACAAGGCCTGCTGATTCGATGTATGAACAATGGCCTGGTTGATTTCACTCAATGCCATGTAGAGCCTATTGAGCCGCAAGACCTGAAACTGTGCGGCGTTGAGCTCGGTAACACGCACCTCCAGTTCAGCACTGCGCTTCTCGAGTTTCTTGATCAATACCTCGTTGTATCGCTTGATGGTCGTCGACTCGCCTTCAGTGGGTTTGCGCACGGTGTCCGCCGATTTAGATCGCATCTCCAGCAAGTGCTGGACGTGGGTCAAAAACGCGTCCGGCTCACTTGGTTTTATCAGGAAGGCGTCAGCGCCCATGTCAACCGCAAGCTTCTCATCTTTCGCCTCTGTATACGTTGCGGTATAAACCATGAAGGGCACCGTACTCAATACTGAATCTGCCTTCCACTCCCGCAAGAGCGTGTAACCGTCCATCACAGGCATCAACAGATCGCTGATGATCAGTTCAGGCAGATTTTGGCGGGCCATCGCAAGAGCTTGCGCGCCATGGTTGGCCTCATCAACCTTAAATCCGTGGCCTTCCATCAATGCCCGCAGGACATAGCGGTTGTCAGCCCTGTCATCAACAATCAGCAAACGGGTCATCAAGCCGTGCCCCCTATAAACTGCTCAATTTGCAATGCAAAAGTCTGCGGATCAATTGGCTTTTCAATGTAACCGTTGCAGCCTTCTGCGATGCAGCGCTCCCGATCACCAGGCATGGCGTAGGACGTGACCGCGATAATGGGCATGCTGGCCAGCGTCGCATCGCTACGAATGGCCCGCGCCACCGAATAGCCATCCATGCCGGGGAGCTGTATATCCAGCAAAACCAATGCTGGCCTGATTTCCCTGGCCAGTGCCACACCCGCAGCACCATCATGGGCAGGAACCGTCTCCCATCCCCGCGCTTGCAACAAAAACGTAGCAAGATAACGATTCTGCGCGTTATCTTCTATCAGCAGGATGCGTCGATTTATCATATCTCGGGGCCCTCTTCTGGCAAAGTTACCGTGAATGTGCTGCCCAAGTTGGGTTTGCTGCGAACACCAATATCTCCCCCCATGCGGTGAGCCAGGCGCCGGGAAATCACAAGGCCCAAACCAGTACCCTCATGCTGACGGGAGAGGCTGGAGTCAATCTGGCTGAAGGGTCGAAAAAGCATGGGCAAATCGTCGGGCCTGATACCAATACCTGTATCGACCACCGCAAATTTGATGGCTCTGCGAGGCGTCGGGTCAGAGTCAGTCTGGAAATCGTCTAACCTTTCCACCGTCAGGCGGACAGACCCTTTTTCGGTGAACTTGATGGCGTTACCAAGCAGATTAAACAATATTTGCTCCACCCGCCGTTCGTCACCAACCATCTCTTTCACCTCAGGTGAAATCTGACATGACATGGCCAAGCCTTTGGCATGTGCAATCGGCGTGACGATTCCCACAACTTTTTGAACGGACTTGGCAAGGTCAAATCGTCGCTGGGACAGGGTGAGAGCGCCGGCTTCAATTTTGGATATATCCAGTACATCATTGATCAGTGCCAGCAAGTGTCTGGAACTGTCGCGCACCATCCCCAACTGCTTGCTTTGCTCTGGGGTCAGTGGCCCGGCAAGCCCCTGCAGAATGATTCCCGTAAAACCAATGATTGAGTTCAGCGGCGTGCGCAATTCATGGCTCATGGTCGCCAGGAAAGATGATTTGGTCAGGTTGGCCGATTCAGCGGCCAGCTTTGAATCAATGAGGGCCATTTCGGCCGCGCGCTGATCTGTAACATCTTCGACAACCCCCACTACGCCCTTGCCAATGTCCAGTGGATCGAGCAGGCGTGAGGTCGTTCGGGTCCAGAAACGGGTACCGTCCTTTCGCATGACTTCCTGGTCATTTTGGTGGGCGGCCCCGCTCCTGATCTGTTCATTGAAGGATTTTGCGCGCTTGTCGTAGGCCACTTGATCCGGGTAAACGACCCGCGTCGGCAAACCAATCATTTCACCCGGGCCATATCCGAACATCTCTTCCATCGACCGATTGACGCGACGAAAGGCCTTCCCTTTGATCAACGCGATGCCGAGCTTGGACGCTTCAAAAATCGCACTTTGTTCTTCCCCGGCTTCAAGGTTGGCTGCTTCAGCGGCTTTCATTGCTGAAATGTCGACAATCGTCCCTACCACACCGCCTGGAGAGCCATCAGAATGGGTAATTGTCTGGACCGAGTACAGGGTTGGATATTGGCGATCATCGGCAAGACGCACAGTGTCTTCGCGCCGCAGGGACCCGCCGCGCGCCAACAATGCCTTTTGTTCGGCACAGTATGCCGCCTGTTCTTTGTCAGTGATGTGCTTGGCGGGCAGGCGCGTCTTCCCGACAATGTCCGCGCGCTTGACGTCAAACGTCCTTTCATAAGCCGTGTTGCAACCCAGAAACTCAAGCTTCGAGTTTTTATAGAAGATCGGGTCCGGAATATGGTCAATGATGGCTTGCAATGAGTGCGCCAGCTCCTCTACGCCTCGGGTGCGCTCAATCACCCGCTCCTCGAGCTCGTGCGAGTGAGCAACTTCAGATGCATACAGACGGCGGTTGTCAATGGTCAGGGCGATCGCGTTACAGGCATCTGCCAACATATCGAGCGTCGGCCCTTCATGCTCCGTCTGATAAGAGTACAGACACAACAAACCCAATACGCGCTCGTTTACCGCCAGCAAAAAGTAGGCATGGCGTTTGCATCCCGCCAATATCTTCGCCGCAACCGGGTCCACCATCTCCAAATGACTTAATCCACCGCCAACCAGTCGCGCCGAGACGTCCGGGCACACGGTGCGGCACAACAACTCGTCATCTACCGCCAGCGCAAATCGCGAATCCCGCGGCTCCTTGGCGCCCACAGTGAATAGGCCGGATACCTCATCTTTGACGCACAGGACCGCACATTCACTTCCGCTCAACAATAGCGCGCCCTGAACTGCCTCGTCCATCACGGCAGTCACGTCCTGATGCGAACCCGTCGCACGAAGCATCCGGTTGATCGCTACAACGTCAATGCTGCGTTGCAGAATATGCTTGGTTTTTTTCGAAACCTGTCGCTTCAGCGTAAAAACCCAAAGTGCGCTGAGCGTGAAGAGCGCCAAACTCGCACCCGCAACAGGCAGCAGCCACGATGGCGTGGAAGGGTTTACCTCGTCAATGCCCCATTTTTTAAGTGCGGTGTAATAAACCGAATCTGAAGTGGCCCGCATTTCCTTGAGATTTTTGTCCAGCGTCCAAAGCAGTGCTGGAGGCGGATTCCTGGGCGCTGCGAAATATTGCTCTGTGGGCAGCAGTGAAATGCCTGAATCCTGCAGACCAAAGCGCTGGTAGTTTCTCTGGCCATAAAAACGGTTGCTGATGACTGCATCCGCCTTGCCATCAGCCACGCCTTGAAACGCTTCTTCATAGTCTTTAAAAACAACCGGCTGGACGGTTGCGGCCATCTCTGCCGACATCTCGGTAAGGATGTTGATCTGCGCTGCCCCAGCTATTGTCGCGATTCGCTTGCCATCTAAATCTCGGGTGGCGCGGGCTTGAAAACCACTGGAGGTGTAGATTTGGTTCCAGCTACTGATCACGGGGATCAGATGGAAATAGTAGATCTCGTCGCGCTCGGAAGTACGTTGCAAACCGGGCAGCAAGTCAATTTCACCTTTTTCAAGCCTGTCCAGGCCTTCCTGCAAGGTTCCCGGAACGTATTGCAGAGACCAACCCTCCCGCTTGGCAATCGCATCCAGAATGTCAATGTAAAAGCCGTTTGGAACGCCTGGAAAATTGATTGATTGCAGAGGGAGGTTGTCGAACACGCCTACCCGCACATTCAGGAGTAGCAATTTTTCGACACCGATAACTTCTGGTCCCGCTTCTGGCTCCGCCGCCATGGAAGGGCTCGCCGCGAACATCGAGAGGGCGCCCGCCAAAAGCAGGCAAATCAACCGGGGAAGAGTCGTTTTCACGCCACTCGCGTCCTAAGCCACTCAGACCGCACTGCGCTGTCGAACCGCCTCAAATAGACACACACCACTGGCCACAGAAACGTTCAGGCTCTCTACTGCTCCTCGCATCGGAATGCTGATGAGCTCGTCGCATGTTCTTGCCGTGAGCTGACGCATGCCGGAGCCCTCAGCACCCAACACCAGTGCAACCGGACCCTTCAAATCTGCTTGATAGAGCGTTTTTTCCGCCGCATCGCTGGTTCCCACAATCCAGATGTTCCGTTCTTTGAGCTCACCCAAGGTCCGAGCCAGATTGGTGACCATGAAATACGGTACGGTCTCGGCCGCACCGCTTGCGACCTTTGCCACGGTCGCATTAATACCTGCCGCATGGTCTTTGGGTGCGATCACTGCATGAACGCCCGCGCCGTCGGCTACCCGCAAGCAAGCACCAAGATTGTGCGGATCGGTGATGCCATCCAGCACCAGGATCAGCGGGTTTTGGCGTTTCTCAACCGTAACGTCTTCGTTGGCAGCTTCCAGGCTTTCCAGCAATTCATCCAGCGAATGTGCCTGGGCAAGCTCTTTGACGCGAGCGGCAACGCCCTGGTGACCATGACCGCCGCACAGACGGGAAAGACGCTCGCCATCAGACTCCACCGGGCGAACGCCTGACTCATTGGCCCGGTCAATAAAAGACCGCATACGCGCATCACGCCGGCTGGAGTCGTAATAGAGCTCAATGATGGAATTCGGCGCGGTTTTGAGGCGAACGCCCAAGGCATGAAAACCAAACAGAATTTTGGAAGATGACATCAAAATACCAGTTCAACTGCCAATTCAACTTCCAGATTGCTACTCTTTACGTAGCTAGAAACGCTTATTGGACGGGGGCTAGTTGCCAAAATTATATTAAAATCCCCAGTTTTCTAGCGCAAACCACCCTTGTATTTGGCCATCATGCGGGCACGCATTTCCGCTTCTGTCAGCTCTGAGGCGTCTTTTGGCGTTGCCGAGTCAGGCGCGGCCGGCGCGCGAGAAGGCGCCGGCGTTGACACCAGCGCGTCCAGCCCGGCGCGTTCAGTGTCTTGAAAGCTGCTATTGCGTGGCCCAAACATTTTTGAGTTGACATAGGCGGCGTATTCACGAAGGCGAGGTTCCTTGCTGGTGCCCGCCAGTTCAAGCACCTCGCGGGCATAGGCCAGGTCGTGTAAAAAGTGGGAAACGTCAAGCGAACGCGCAAATTCCCGGCGCATGGGAACCACCATGCGAACCAGGTAGTTCATCAGATCACTATCTTGGAAGTCGGACGGCGGCAGCGTGTTGTTACTTACCATAATCAGATGCCAATCTGGCTAGCAAGCCAAAAGTTGAGGCTACTGGCCGCTGGACAGCATTTCGCCGTGCTGCGACACATCAAGCCCTATCTTCTCGGAAGTAGCGTCTACGCGCAGGCCAGCAATCGGTTTGATGACCATCAAAATAACCCAGGTCGCCACACCCGCGTAGACAAACACCGCAACGGCGCCCATCAGGTTGGTCCACACCGTCGCGGTCACAGGCGCGATTTCGGTCAGGGCAAACACCGGGGTGAGCACCGTGCCGACCAGACCACCGATGCCATGCAAGGCAAACACATCCAGCGAATCATCGATGCCAGTAACCGTCTTGAACTTGGTCACGGCAACGAAACAGATGACACCGGCAGCCAAACCAATCGACACGGCACCCACAATGCCCACAAAGCCCGAAGCAGGTGTAACCGCGATCAGGCCCGCTATGGCGCCAGTGGCCATGCCCAGCACGCTCATCTGGTTGCGCTTGACGAACTCGCAGAAGCCCCACGCCAAAGCCCCCATACAGGCGGCGACCTGGGTAGCCAGCAGCGCACCCACCGCCCGGGAACTGGCCTCAAATGCAGAACCCGCATTGAAACCAAACCATCCTGCCCACAGCAGGCCAGCCCCGAGAACGGTAATCAACAGGTTGTGGGGCACCATGGGCTCCTTGCCAAAACCGATGCGCGGCCCAATCACCATGGCTGCTACCAGGCCCGAAGAGCCGGCAGCAATGTGCACCACCGTGCCGCCGGCAAAATCCATGTGGCCCAGGGCATTGAGCCAGCCGCCCGGCTCCCAGATCCAGTGCGCCACCGGGGCGTAAACCACAACCGTCCACAAGCCAGCAAAGAAGATCGTGGCGCTCAGGCGCATGCGTTCCGCGGTGGCTCCAATAATGAGCGCAAATGTAATGATGGCAAACGCCATTTGAAAGAGGAAAAAGGCCGATTCCGGCACCGTCGGCGCCGATGGATGCGCACCGACTGATGCGCCAATCAAATTGGCAGCGAATAACCGGTCGAGGCCGCCTACCCAGGGGTTCCCGACCGTAAAGGCCAATGAATATCCAACGAGAGCCCAGACAATGGTCACAACTGCGGCGGCTGCGAAGGTATGGGCAATGAGAGACAGTGCGTTCTTCGTGCGCACCATACCACTGTAAAACAGCATCAGACCAGGGATGGTCATCAATAAAACCAGAACCGTGGACACCAGCAGCCACGCCGTGTCTCCGCCATTGAACGTGGGCTTTGCAGCCACGGCGGCTGACGCCGCGGCCGCTGCAGGTGCAACTGCTTGAGCCATCGCCCCTGCGGCAAGAAACAAACCCGATACACCGGCCATCGCCGCCCGCGTTACGCCCAAACCTCGACCATAAGCCATGAAGCGACTCCTGTTATTGATTCTTCGAACCTTTGCTCCAACCGCTGACCGCACTTTGGCAGTCTTTAAGTAAATTCAAGTGAACATTGTTGCGTGTTACGCTTGGTAACGATCGCCTATTGTGGCTTGGTGTTTGGGTAAACCCTCAGATCGTGCATTTGTTTACGCTTTTGGTGATGTCGCGTTGCAAGGGCCCAACAACTTCATAAGCCAATACCGATATTTGGCCGGGCCGCATTCCACTGGAATCGCAAATCGGACCACAGCCAGTTACTGAGGGGCACAGTCCAGCAGGCAAAAAACAGGATGGTAATGAGGCCATGAGGCTTGAACCACAAGTACTGCCAGGCAAACGCGCCCACGGCGACCAGCACGGCGTAGGCCACGCGTGCGCCTTGCCGGCGTGGTGTGGTCATGGGGTCACTGATCATGAAAAAGGCAAACAAGAGGACGCCACCGTTGCCGATCTGCTGCAACCACATCCCCGCGCCCGGACTCCACTCGTAATCCAGCACCCAAAGCCGACCGGCCAGCAACAAACCCCACGCAGCCAGAAAGGTCAGCGACACGTCCCACCGGCGCACGCGCTGGGTCACCAGTCCACCCAAGGCAATAAACCACAACGCGGACAGGCTGCCCGTTCCCCACTGGCCAGGGCTGAGCCACGCCCCCGGCATCCAGGCCAGTGCAGCGAAGGCAGCAAAGTTGGCCGGGTTCAGCACATGACTTTTGTTCGCGCCAGTCCCCATGCGAACGACGAACTTGCTGCTCATCGCAAGGCATGCCAACAGCGGGTGAACCCAAGCCGTGTCGGCACGTACGAGAATTGAGATGCCAAAGCTGGTGACGAGGGCGCTGAGGTAGCCCCCCCACTGCGCCCGCGTGGGCAGCTTGAGGGCCCATAGCCATACCGCCTGCGTCAGAAGCGCGCTGGCAAATGTCAGAAAAATCTGCCACCCCTTCAGGGCAAAGTCTCGTTCCAAGGCTCCAAACACCAGAAAGCTTGCCAGAAAGCCGATTTGAAACCAGCGCGCGTCAATGGCTTTGGCAATCATTGGAGGCGCACCTGACCCACTTTGAACAATTGCTCCCACCAGGGCTTGACTGAGTGGTCTGGCGTTGGTCCGGGCACATCTCCGGCTCCCGGCATGGCGTCAATGTGCGCCAGGCTCCACCCAGTCAACCCCGCCAAAGCACGCTTCTCCGAGTCGATTCGTCGCGGCAGGTC
>JAHEBY010000086.1 GCA_024642025.1 Comamonadaceae bacterium
CCGTTCGCCACTCGCCACCAGGATTGCTCCCGTGCTGCCGTTCGACTTGCATGTGTAAGGCATGCCGCCAGCGTTCAATCTGAGCCAGGATCAAACTCTATAGTTCGATCTTGAATTTTTTGCTCTTTCGAGCCACTCATAAATTGGAATTGACGTGAGATTTATTTCTAAATATCACATCTTTTTTACTTCATGAGCGTTTGCAAGTCT
This sequence comes from Comamonadaceae bacterium, assembly GCA_024642025.1. Taxonomy (GTDB): domain Bacteria; phylum Pseudomonadota; class Gammaproteobacteria; order Burkholderiales; family Burkholderiaceae_C; genus Egaibacter. Next base: position 211 of record JAHEBY010000086.1, read on the forward strand.
ATTAAGACTTGGTTCCGAAGAACTTGGCAATTGCCTTCAAACGCCCACGCTTATCGGCTGTAAATTTTTAAGGATCCATTAAAAAGACTTTATCTTTTTAATCGCTTGACCGCAATCAGTCGAGCCTTCTATTTTGACACGATCAATAAAGACCTGTCAACCTGTAGGGAATTTAACCTCCCCTGAACCAAGGAAAACTGCTTTGAACCGCTAGCCTTCCTGATATTCAACAGAGCCTCGAATTATATACCGAATTTCTCAATTCAGCCATCGTTCGAAAATCTTTCCGCCCCTGCTTTCAGTGACGCCAAAACTTGCGGGCCGCGTCAGCAGAGCAGCCTTGCAGTTTACATCGGATTTTTGACTCTTGTCAAACGCTTGTAAAAAATTTCTTAACGGCGCGGCGGTAGGGGCAACGACCTACCAGGCGGACGGTCATTCGCGATCTTGGTGTTAATCTCCCCGCACCTTCAATTCACGCTCGTCTGACGCGAGGCAAGCATTACATGGCAATTTTGACGCTTCTACGCGCGCATCTCGCATATGGTCACGTCGCCCTTCTCGACAACACGGACTTTTCACTAGAGTCAGGCGAGCGAGTTGGCTTGATCGGGCGCAACGGCGCGGGGAAGTCTTCGCTGCTGAAGGTTTTGGCAGCGCTAGAACAACCTGACGATGGCGTTTTGCATGTGCAACAGGGCCTGCGAACTACGTACGTTGCCCAAGAGCCGTTGCTAAACCCCGACATGGATGTTTTCACTACGGTTAGTCAGGGCCTCGGCCGAATCATCGAGTTGATTGAGAAGTATTGCTCGGGCGAGGGCGATTTAAATGCGATGCAGAGTGAAATCGAAGCAAACGACGGCTGGAACTGGGAGCAAAGGGTCAATGAAACCTTACACCGACTTCAGTTGCAGGGCGATGCGATCGTAGGCGATCTCTCAGGCGGCACCAAGAAGAGAGTGGCTTTGGCTCAGGCCCTGGTCGCTCAGCCGGACGTTCTGCTATTGGACGAGCCGACCAATCATCTGGATATTGACTCTATCGAATGGCTGGAAACACTATTGGTTGACTTTTCAGGCAGCATTGTCACTATCACCCATGACCGCAGCTTTCTGGATCGGGTCTCTACACGCATCGTTGAATTGGACCGCGGGCGCCTGAGCTCATATCCGGGAAATTTTGGCCAGTACCTTATTCAGAAAGAAGACCAGCTCGCACAGGCGGAGGTCATCAACGCCAAAGCCGATAGGCTCCTCGCGCAAGAAGAGATTTGGATACGAAAGGGCGTGGAGGCGCGTCGAACCCGCAGCCAGAGCCGCATCACGCGACTTGAAGATCTTAGACGTTACCGGGCTGCCCGTCGCGATGCGTTGGGGAGCGTGAAAATGGACCTGTCCACCGGAGCGTTGGGCGGAAAGCTCGTGGCAGAGCTGACCGATGTCAACTTTGGGTTCAGCTCGCGCGCCATCGTTAAGCGTTTTACGGGCACTATCTTGCGAGGCGACAAAGTGGGTTTAATTGGCCCCAACGGGGCAGGCAAGACCACTTTGTTAAAGCTAATTCTGGGCGAATTGGCGCCAGATAGCGGCCAGGTTCGGCAAGGCGCCAACCTACAGGTTGCGTATTTCGACCAGATGCGCAACACTCTTGATCTCGATGCCACGCTGGAAAACTTCATCAGTCCGGGTAGCGAATGGATCGAGATTGGCAACCAACGCAAACACGTCAAGAGCTATTTGACGGATTTTCTGTTTTCACCAGCACGAGCGAATTCTCCCGTTCGATCACTTTCGGGCGGTGAGCGCAACCGGCTATTGCTGGCACGATTATTTGCAAGACCGGCTAACGTACTTGTCTTGGACGAGCCCACTAACGATCTGGACATCGATACTCTGGAGCTATTGGAAGACCTTCTTCAGAACTATGAGGGCACCGTGTTCCTTGTAAGCCATGACAGGACATTTCTGGATAACGTGGTCACCAGCACCCTGGCGTTCGAAGGGGAAGGTCTGTGGAAAGAATATGAGGGAGGAGTCCAGGACTGGTTGCTCCAATCAAGACGCGCGCAGAGTTTTAAGAATGCTATGTATTTTGAAGCTAATAACTCAATATTGACGGGGGCTAAAGGCCAAAAAGCCACTAAAGAACCTGCTCAACCACGTTTTCCAGCGACGTCTAAGTTGAGCACCAGCGACAAGCGCGAGCTGGACCGCCTACCCGACCACATAGAGTCGTTGGAATCCGAGCAAGCGGCACTGCGCCTTGAACTGGCAGACCCCGATTTGTACGCTCGTGACCCAAGCCGGGCAACGCAGATATTCAAGAGGGACGCTGTCATTGAGGAAGAACTCCTGACCGCCATGACCCGTTGGGAAGAACTTTCCAGTCGCCAGCCGTAGTTTCTCCCGGCGTTATTCCCTTCAAATCCGATAGCGGTCCGTAGTGGCGTGCAAGCGGCGCAATAGCGCAGGCGCAATATCGGTTAGCGATAAAACTTCATCAGCAGCCCCGTGCAAAATAGCCTCGCGCGGCATTCCAAACACAACGCATGAAGCCTCGTCCTGGACGAAGTTATAACTGCCCGCATCTTTCATCTCGCGCATGGCTTGGGCGCCATCGTTTCCCATACCAGTCAGCATGATGCCAAATGCGTTTCGACCGACTACGGCAGCTGCCGACTTAAAGAGGACCTCGACCGAAGGCCGATGGCGATTCACGGGCTCACTGTCATCGACCACAGCAACATAATTTGCTCCGCTGCGAGTCAGTCGAAACTGCTTGCCGCCAGGCGCGATATAGGCGTGACCCGGCAAAATCCGTTCCCCATGTGCGGCCTCTTTCACATTGATTGAGCACAAGGAATCTAACCGTGCTGCGAAACTGGTTGTGAAGCCAGGCGGCATGTGCTGGGTTACGACAACGGCCGGGGAATCCGCTGGCATCTTGACCAAAACCTCTTTGATAGCCTCCGTCCCGCCAGTCGACGCACCAATACAGATCACCTTTTCGGTTGATATGCCTCCCATAACGCGGGCCGAACTCGAAGGAATGTGAGCACTCTTGACATCCGTAGGATGAGATACCGGAGTTGCACGCGATACGCGAGCCATCGCAGCTACTCGAATTTTGTCCACAATTTGAGCGGAGAGCTCCTGAATACCGTCTGTCAATCCAATTCGGGGTTTGGCAACAAAATCGACTGCGCCCAGTTCGAGAGCGCGCAACGTCACCTCGGCGCCCTGGGCTGTCAAGGTCGAGATCATCACAACCGGCATTGGGCGCAGACGCATCAGGCGAGACAAAAACTCTATTCCGTCCATCCGAGGCATTTCTACATCCAGCGTAAGAACGTCCGGGTCAAGGTCGCGAATCATTTCCCGGGCTACGAGGGGATCGTTGGCGGTCCCAACGCACACCATGTCATTCTGGGCGTTAACGATTTCAGCCAGCAGCTTGCGGACCAAGGCCGAATCGTCCACAACCAGCACCCTCGTCTTTGTCATTCGCTTACCTTGACTTTCAGAAGAGATCCACGGAACCACCAGAGTTCGAACGTGCAACCAGCTGCGCATTGCCGCGGCGTTCTTCGACCACCAGCGTCTCGGGATGAGTGTGCGCAAGGCGTTTAACAAGCGCCTTTCCGGCTACCGGGAAGAAACATACCTTTCGGGGGTGAATATCCATTACGTCTTTCGATACAACGGCGATGCGTTCAGTGGACAGAAAGTCCAGCACAAACGACGTGTTTCTCTCGCCGACATTCATTGATGTAAATCCAGCCATCACTTGGGCTCCGCCGAACACCTTCGCTTGCATGGTTTCCCGTCGGGCACCCAATTTTTGCAGTTCGTTAATCAGCAGCTCCATGGCATAGGAGCCATAACGGCCACCGCCTTCAGCCCCATCACCATCGGGTAGCATGAAATGATTCATGCCCCCGACGCGGGCACTTGAATCCCAGATACAGGCAGAAATGCATGAACCAAGCACCGTCATAACCACCAAATCATCTTTGGACACGAAATACTCGCCCGGCAGCACCTTGACGGCATCGTACTGAAAGTGGTGATCCCGATAAAAAAACGATGCCTCACCTGGCTTTCGCGCTCGCTCCTTGAGGGAGTCAATGCGCGAAGCACCTGGCAATAGAGCACCGGCATTGCCTTTAAGGGTAGACGACTGGGTAAGGTTCATAGCACTACAAACGTTCATAGACCGTTTTGCCGCGCAAAACGAACATATCCCGTGATTCACTAAAATTTTCAGAATGGCCTGCAAATAGCATCCCACCTGGCTTCATCACGCGATGAATCCGCTGCAACACTTGGCGCTGCGTTGCGCTGTCAAAGTAGATCATCACGTTTCGGCAAAAGACAATGTCAAATGCGTCTTTGAAAGGCCAACCATCCTTGATCAAGTTGAGATTCAGAAATTGCACCGATTGACGCACTTCCGGCTTGACGCTGACAAGACCTTCGTTGTTGCCCGTCCCGCGCAAGAAGAATTTTTGCAGGCGCACATCGGTCATGCCGTTGAGCCCGTCCATCCGGTATACCCCTTTTTGAGCAGACGCAAGAACCTTTGAGTCAATGTCGCTTGCGACCAGCTCAAAAGCGGAACGGGAAGCGAGGGACTCTGTGAGCGTAATAGCCAGAGAATAAGGCTCTTCCCCGGTTGACGCGGCATTGCACCAAACCCGGCAGACACTGCCAGTTGGCCGCGCTTTCAAATACGTCGCCAGAATTTCAAAGTGATGCGGCTCACGAAAAAACGACGTGAGGTTTGTGGTCAGGGCGTTGACGAACTCCTGCCATTCGGGGCCGTCATGATCCTGCAACCAGTCTAGATATTCGTCAAAGCTTGTATGGCCGGTTTCTCGCAGTCGTCTCGACAAGCGACTGTAGACCATCGCATGCTTCCCATCATGCAGGTTAATACCCGCACGATGGTAGATCAGGGACTGAATGCGGTCGAAATCCGCCCCTGTCCAGGCAAACTCACTGGTTTGATTCGCAACAGTCGCAAGATTGGCCTTTACTCCCATACGGTGTCCTATCGCTACGCGCAATCAATGCCGTGAACGGCGGACCAGAGCTCCAGTGTCAAGAATGAGTGCGACTTTCCCATCACCAAGAATCGTAGCTCCCGACACATTGGGAACTTTGCGGTAGTTCGATTCGAGGTTTTTGACGACCACCTGCTGTTGACCCAGCAATTCGTCAACCAGCAATGCGACCCGACTCCCATCGGATTCAATCACCACCATAATGCCATTCCCCTTTTCGAGATTGGCGCGGGGGACGTCAAAGAGTCTCTCCATCTCGATTACGGGCATGTATTCTTCGCGGACCTTTACCAGCTGTGCGCCCTGTCCCACTGTGTTTACAGACGCCTCATTGACTTGAAAGGACTCGACAACGGACGACAAAGGCAGCAAGTAGACTTCGCTTCCAATTCCCACCGACATGCCATCCATGATGGCGAGTGTTAACGGAAGCCGCACTGACACCTTCATGCCATAGCCCTCAGCTGACTCTATCTCTACAGTGCCGTTGAGCGCTGTAATGTTGCGTTTGACGACGTCCATGCCTACTCCGCGACCCGACACATCGGTCACTACGTCAGCTGTGGAAAAACCGGGCGCAAAAATGAGTTGCCAAACTTCAGCATCTGTCATTTGATCCGAAACATCCAGGCCACGCTCTCGCGCCTTTCTGAGGATCTTTTCCCTGGACATGCCCCGGCCATCGTCACGAACTTCAATGACGATTGAGCCTCCCTGGTGAGAGGCAGAGAGCGTCAATGTACCGGTCTCTGATTTGCCTGCGGCCAGCCTGTCCGCAGGCAACTCGATGCCGTGGTCGCAACTGTTGCGAACCAGATGCGTGAGTGGGTCTGTGATTTTTTCAACAAGGCCCTTATCCAATTCAGTCGCCTCTCCCTGAGTGACAAACTCTACCTTCTTGCCGAGTTTTCCGGCGAGATCACGCAACATCCTTGGGAATCGGCTGAACACAATAGACATAGGAATCATGCGGATGGACATGACGGACTCCTGCAGATCGCGGGTGTTTCTGTCCAGATCGGCCAGTCCGACCAACATCTGTTGGTACATTGCAGGATCCAGGGCACGACTATTTTGAGCCAACATCGCCTGAGTGATTACCAGCTCTCCCACCAAATTGATGAGCTGGTCAACTTTGTTGATCGCAACGCGAATGGTTGCGGCTTCCGCTTGAGCCACCGGAACAGAGGCTTTCGAACCCGCTACGGATGCCGCGCCAGACGTTCCCGCGTGAGTTGTGGCGGTGCCTGATACTTTCACTTCTGGCGCACCTGGAGACCCATCAAAAAACCCGAACCCAGGGAGAGGCGCCAGCGGAGCACCTGGAGGTGGATCATCGGCATAGCTCTCTGAATGACCGCTTGAAGACGAGGTTGCCGCTACTGCTGAGTCGTCTAAAACACGAATGTCAACCTGGGCTCGGGCGACATGAAACTCAAAGAGATCAAGCAAATCGTCATCTGTAGAGTTTGTTTCCACAGAGAAAATGCGAATGTTCTCCTGGTCGCTGCTCAGCGGAACTGCTTTTCCCAACCCTGCAATATCCCTGAATAGCTCCAAAATTGCATCTGCTTGAGCTGGCTTTTCCAGCGGGCCGAACCGAATTTCAAGCGTTCGCATAGATGGAGCGCCGGATTTGGGGGCTGCTGTCAACGGCGCAGGCGTAGGAACTTCAATTTTTGGCGGATGGGCTGCTGTGGGCACGGTAGCAACAGTCGACTCCGAGATGGATGAGCCGGGTAGTGCTCCGCCTCCCGCCAAAATGCTGATTCGTCTCACCAAATCTGCGGTTGCCGGGGCATCACCGACTCCGCCAGCCTGATGTCGTGCCAGCAGCCCGCGCGACGCGTCAGCAGATTCCAGCAACACATCAACCATCTGAGAATTGGGCTGCAACTCGTGCCGACGCAGCTTGTCCAGCAAAGACTCCATTTGATGCGTCAACTCGGCCACATCCGAAAATCCAAATGTGGCTGCACCGCCCTTAACTGAGTGGGCGCATCTGAAAATGCCGTTCAATTCCTCGTCGTCGGCAGTTCCCAAATTCAAATCGAGCAGCATCTGCTCCATCAAATCGAGATTTTCTGCCGCCTCTTCAAAAAAAATCTGGTAAAACTGACTGAGGTCGAATGAGTCGCCGGTGCCGCTTGTGTCCTGATTTATCTCTGACATATCTCTTACCTTTGCATGAAATTGCGCGAAACTTGATTCAATTGACTACTTTTTTGATCACGTCCAGCAGTCTGGCGGGATCAAACGGCTTAACAAGCCAACCAGTGGCACCCGCTGCCCGACCAGCCTGTTTCATGAGATCGCTCGATTCAGTCGTTAAAACCAAAATCGGGGTCGTTTTGAACTGCGGATGATCTCTAAGTTTTCTGGTCAATCCCAAACCATCGAGTCGTGGCATGTTCTGATCGGTAAGGACCAGATCAAACGTTTGACTGGTTGCCTTTTCATATGCGTCCAGTCCGTCTACAGCCTCCACCACCTGGTACCCTGCACCCGAAAGCGTAAAGGTGACCATCTTTCGCATGGAGGGTGAATCATCAACAGCAAGTATTCGGGTCATGTCAATTCCAGCAGGTAGATTAAGTTAGAGGAAATATTCGTTTAGAAGAGCTCAACGGAACCGGCGTCCATTTCGTCTTGCGTAACAGGGTTGGGGCGGTCGGGAACGGCGTCGACGAAGGGTACGGCCTCACCATCTTCCGGGCTCATCGACTCACATGCGAGTCGGTAGGCGCATCCTTGAAGCGTTTTGCTAGTGTGGCCAATCAATTGCGATGCCATATCCTGGAACTGCAGTTCAATAACAGCCGCCTGCAAGGCATTTCTGACGCCTTCCAGCCCATCTGCTCCGCCCAGTGAAGCGGAGGTAAGGTCATCGCTGGCATTCACGAATCGCGTCATCAGATTTTCAGTTGCGTCGGCCAACAAGCCATTTAGCCGGTCCAGATCATTGACGACGATCAATAGTGAGTCTTGAAGATCAGCCACCAATTGAACGGGAAGTGCCACAGCTGGCGCCTGCGAGGGTGGTTGTGAATATTCCATCTAGTCAACGTTGGCAATGATTAAGGGCCGTACTCCGTCAAGGGCTTCTTGTGGAGTTAGAATTTTCTGACAACCACGGCCTGTAGCATGGCCCAATATCGAGGGCAAATAGCGGCCAATTTGGGCTTTTAGTCGTCCTTGGGCATCGAGTCAGCTACCCAGAGCACAATTGAAGCGCCAACAATATGTACGACTCTCTGCCTTCACCGATTCGAATTCTTCACTTAGAGGACTCGGAACTGGACCACAAGCTCGTTTGTCGATCTCTCGCAGCAGCAGACCTCTACTTCAGCATTCTGAGGGTGGATACGTTAGAGTCCTTTTTTGCGCAGATCACGAGCCCTGGGGCTGACATCATCCTTGCAGACTACCGATTGCCGGGGTTTACCGCCATCGATGCATGGCTGGGTTTGCAGAATCAAGCTCAGCTACCGCCCTTCGTTCTTCTGTCAGGCGCCATTGGTGAGTCAGCG
>JAHEBY010000087.1 GCA_024642025.1 Comamonadaceae bacterium
GACGCGGGTAAATCCTGTGGCTCCAGAACCCCTCAACACCGAGCCCGGAAGCCAGCTGAGCACGTCCTTGAGTGTGGCCATTTCGCTCACGCTAGCGCTCCGGCGGTCGCACGACCTGAGTTCCACAGAGCCAAAGCATTTTTCACCTGATCGAAATCTGAGAATGGCAACCTGACGCCGGCAACCTCCTGATAGGTCTCGTGGCCTTTTCCTGCTACCAGCACGACATCCTGTGCGTGGGCATTCGCTATCGATTGTGAAATGGCCTGCGCGCGATCCGGTTGCGCGCGGGCCCGACCGTGCCGCAATATGCCTGGAAGAATCTGATCAATGATGGCCTGAGGATTTTCCCCACGTGGGTTGTCGCTTGTTATGACGACATGGTCAGCGTGCCTGGCCGCTACGGACCCCATAAGCGGTCGCTTGGCAGCATCCCGGTCGCCACCACATCCAAATACACACCAGACCTCGCCATGACGCTGTTCAGCCAATGCATGCAAAGCGCCCAAGGCCTTTTCCAGCGCATCTGGGGTATGGGCATAGTCCACCACAACCAACGGCTGCCCTGGCTCACCCAGGCACTCCATGCGTCCCGGAACTGAGGTCAGTCTTTGACACACATCCACAACAGCCTTCAACGGAACACCCAATGAGCGCATGGTCGCTATCACGCCCAAAAGGTTTGAAACGTTGTACTTCCCAATCAAAGACGTGCTCACAGAGTGCTTTTCCAGCTCCTCGGTCACCACAAAATCCAGCCCCCGAGCACCATAGTGCAGGCTGTCGGCCCTGAGGCGGGCAGGCCGCTCGCAGGAAACCGTCCATACATCGGTAACCCCAGCCGGCAAGGATGCGACCAAGTGGTCGCCTTTTGGGTCATCCAGATTAATCACGGCAGACACCAAGCCGGGCCACTCAAAAAGAGCCTGCTTTGCCAACCAATAGGCATCCATCGTCTTGTGATAGTCCAAGTGGTCTTGAGTGAAATTGGTAAAGATTGCCGTCCGAACGGTCGTACCTGCAAGACGATGCTCTTCAATTCCGATCGAAGATGCTTCGATCACACATGCCTTGAATCCCTGATCGACAAAATCACGAAACTTCTGCTGCAGCAAGACAGGATCTGGCGTGGTGAGACCAGTTAAAACAAGGCCGGCTTGTGGTTCATCATTACTGAATGCCATTCCAATGGACGGTGGCCGGCCAACGCCCAGGGTTCCCACCATCGCACAGGCGCACTTATACGCCTCAGGCAGACCTGACAACGCCTGGGCCAACCACCATGCGGTAGAGGTCTTTCCATTGGTCCCGGTGACTGCCAGCACATCGATCTGTTGCGTGGGCTGCTCAAAGAAAGTCGAAGCAATTTTTCCGGCATCGGACTTGAGACCCGGATAGGCGAGGATGCGGTCATCATTGAACCGGAATGCGTCCGCACCACTCTCCTCTACGATACAAACCAACGCTCCCCGTGCAAATGCATCTGACACATAGCGACGGCCGTCTGTTGCTGTACCCGGCCATGCAATGAAGGCATCGCCTGGCTCAATTTTTCGGCTATCAGTCTGAAGCGATTTGCAGAGGTGAGCACCCATCCATGTGGCTACTGCACCTGGAGACTCCATCCGTACCACTAGAAGCTCTCCTCTACGGGATGGACTACGATCTGAGGTTTGACATTCATGTCGGGTTGCACACCCATAAGGCGAAGCGTCTGCTGCACCGTATCGGAAAATACCGGAGCGGCTACATCGCCACCAAAATATTTCCCATTGCTGGGCTCGTCGATCATTACGGCAACCACCACGCGCGGGTTTTCAATAGGCGCAATCCCCACGAAGAAGCCCCGGTATTTCTTGTCTGCGTAACCTTTCCCGTCCAGTTTGTAGGCGGTTCCCGTTTTGCCGCCAACAGAGTAGCCCATCGTCTGCGCTTTGGGTGCCGTGCCGTCAGGTCCGGTCACCATATTCAACATGACGCGCATGTCTGCAGCATGCTTTGGTGAAATGACCGAAACACCTCCAATCGGATGATCGGTTTTCAACATCGTGATGGGGACCAATTCGCCGTCGCGTGCGAATACCGTGTAAGCGTGAGCCAGCTGGAACAGGCTGGTCGAGAGGCCATAGCCGTAACTCATGGTGGCCTGTTCGATCGGTCGCCAAGTCTTATATGCCCTGAGTCGACCGCTGACGACGCCGGGGAACGGCACCATGGGCTTCTGACCGAACCCGACCTGGCTGTACATCTCCCACATATCGCGGGGTTGCATTTGCATGGCAATTTTGACGGTTCCCACGTTACTGGACTTCTGAACCACCTGATTGACAGTAAGTAATCCCTGTGGATGAGAGTCGCTGATGGTGGAGTTTCCAATTCTCATGCGCCCTGGCGCCGTCTGAATCGCCGTCGTCGGTGCTACCAGACCTTTTTCCAATGCAAGAGCGATGACAAACGGCTTCATCGTCGAGCCCGGCTCGAAAGAATCTGTCAGCGCCCGGTTTCGCAGCTGCGCACCGCTCAAATTTTGTCGCTTGTCCGGCGAATAGCTTGGGTAGTTGGCCAATGCCAAAACCTCGCCGGTTTGCACATCCAATACCACAACACTCCCGGCACGCGCCTTGTTTGACACCACCGCCTCACGCAGCTTCTGGTAAGCAAAAAACTGCACTTTGCTGTCAATGCTCAATTGCAGATCACGGCCGTCTACCGGCAAAATTTGATCGCCAACGGCCTCTACCACTTGACCCATTCGATCCTTGATAACACGCCGTGAGCCGCTGCGACCCGCCAAGTCTTTGTTAAAGGTGAGTTCTATGCCCTCCTGGCCCAGGTCTTCAATATTGGTAAAGCCCACTACATGCGCCGCCGCATCACCTTCCGGATACTGCCGTTTGTATTCCTTCCTTTGGTAAATTCCCTTTATATTCATGGCAACAATTTCCTTGGCCACCGCATCGTCCACCTGACGCTTTAGCCAAACAAATGACTTGTCTTCGTCGCTGAGTTTCTTTGTCAGCTCCGTGGTCGACATTTCAAGTAACTTCGCCAACCGTTTTGTTTGCGCCTTGTCCAGGTCTACATCCTCGGGAATGGCCCAAATACTCGGCGCTGGAACGCTCGATGCCAAGATGAGGCCATTTCGGTCCAGAATGCGCCCTCGGTTTGCTGGCAGGTCCAGGGTGCGGGCGAATCGCACTTCGCCCTGTTTCTGAAAAAACTCATTTGCCACAACCTGGATATAGGCCGCCCTCGCGCCCAGGCCCAGAAAAGCCAGCGCGATCGAGGCCACAACAAACTTGCTGCGCCAAACTGGCGTTCGACTGGCCAGCAGCGGGCTTGAAGCGTACTGGACACTACGACTCATTTTGCTGAACCGCTCGCATTTGGGCTAGTCGACGCAGGCGCAGCGCCAGATGCATATGTCACATAATACGTCACGGCTGGCGTGGCGCTTGTCATTCGCAGTTGTTCCCTTGCCAGCTTTTCCACTCGAAACGGAGTTGCCTGTGCGCGCTTTTCAACTTGCAGCCGCTCGTTCTCGGTTGCCAATTTGCGAGCGTCGGCATTGATCGCCTCCAGTTCGGCAAATAGTCGACGAGACTGATATTGCAGATCCACAAGGTAAAGGGCACTGGCCAGCACTGCCAACATGAGAACAATATTGACCCGCGTCATACATTGGTCCTTTGCGCAACGCGCATCACCGCGCTGCGTGATCGCGAATTGGCGGCAACTTCGCGCTCATCCGGCTTTACGCGACCCAGCGCCTTTAACTTCATGCCTACAGCTGGCGCAAAAGGCGCGCGGCGGTCATATTGCTCGCGCGAATGTTTGGCAATGAATTGCTTGACGATGCGATCTTCCAATGAGTGAAAACTGATCACCACCAATCTGCCTCCGGTCTGCAGCACGTCCAACGCACCCTCTAACGCCTGTTGCAACTCTTCAAGCTCGGCGTTGATGAAAATCCGAAGAGCCTGAAATGTGCGCGTTGCAGGGTTCTGGCCCGACTCGCGGGTTTTGACCGCGTCAGCCACGAGCTTGGCCAACTCGGAGGTGGTTGAAATTGGGCCCCGTTCCTGTCGGCGAGCAACAATCGCCTTTGCAATGGACCCAGCAAACCGTTCTTCACCATAGTCACGTATGACCTCCGCAATTTGATTACTTTCCGCCTCGGCCAGCCACTGCGCGACACTCATGCCCCGAGTGGTATCCATGCGCATATCCAGTGGCCCGTCAAACCTGAAACTGAAGCCACGTTCGGGACTGTCGATCTGCGGAGAGCTCACACCCAAGTCCATCAAGACGCCCGCCACGCTCGCCCCGGGAAGATCGCGCAAATATCGAAAGCCCTCGTGCCTGATCGAAAATCGGGGATCGGTAATATTGGCTGCGTCGGCGATCGCCTCGGGATCCTTGTCGAACGCTATCAGCCGGTCGTCGGCCCGCAGGCGAGACAGAATGAGCCGCGAATGCCCCCCCCGCCCAAAAGTCGCGTCGACATAGTTTCGACCCGCCTGATGGTCGGTCGGTGCGCCGGTAGTCGCAGGTGTGTCGCCAAACAAGGCGTCGACCGCCTCGTTCAGCAATACGGTTGTGTGCTGCCATGCCGTACCCACCATATCCCTTCAGAACGCAAAGCCCTTAAGTGCGTCTGGCACCGGCCCCTGCAGAGCCAAGGTCTCCTGGGCGTCATGCGTGGCCTTGTCCCACAGCTCGAAGTGGCTGCCCATGCCCAGCAGGACAGCGTCTTTGGCAATACCGGCAGTTTGGCGCAGCTCGGGAGACACCAGCACCCGGCCAGTCCCGTCCAGATCGACATCCATGGCATAGCCTAGAAAAATGCGCTTCCACCATTGGGCGTCCATAGGCAGTGCGGCGACGCGCTCGCGGAATTTTTCCCACTCTGATCGCGGGAAAATCATCAGACAACCTTGGGGGTGCTTCGTAATGGTGATTCGACCGGCTTCCGTCGCAATCAAGACGTCACGATGCCGCGTCGGCACCGACAGCCGACCTTTGGCATCCAGACTGAGAGACGAAGCCCCTTGAAACACCGCAACAAATCCTTGATTGATACTTAATGGAATATTCGCAAAATTAGGGTAGATTTACCACTAAATTCCACTTTTCCCCACTGTATCAGCAAATCAATGTGACGCAAAGTCATGCGCCAAGATTTTTTTACAATGAAATCAAGGACTTAGAACCGGATTTTCAAATTTTTTTATCTGAAAATTGTTCTAAATTAAGCACTTACGACAATGTCTGCATGTGAACTGTTACGAAAGACTGCTGATTCGCCGGAAGCGCCAAATCATGCGGCCCATACGACCCGCGGTTGAATAAGCCCCGCATATTCTAAAGAATGTAGCGGGCAAGATCGTCATCTTGACTCAATTCGCCCAATCGCTCGTCAACATAGGCCGCGTCAACCACAACGACCTGGCCGCCGCGCGTCGTGGCATCAAAACTCACTTCGTCAAGTAATCTTTCCATCACGGTTGACAGCCTGCGGGCGCCAATATTCTCGGTGCGCTCATTGACATCAAACGCAATGTGGGCAAGGCGATGAATGCCATTTTCAGTGAAAGTCAGAGTCACTTTTTCTGTGGCCAACAGTGCCTGATATTGCTTGACAAGCGACGCATGCGTTTGCGTCAGAATCTCGACAAAGTCTTGCACGGCCAATGACTGCAATTCCACCCGAATCGGAAAGCGACCCTGCAGTTCGGGAATCAAGTCGCTCGGCTTGCTCAAGTGAAACGCGCCGGATGCAATAAAAAGAATATGGTCAGTCTTCACCATGCCGTACTTGGTAGAGACCGTGGTGCCCTCCACAAGCGGCAACAAATCGCGCTGAACGCCCTGGCGTGAGACATCTGCATTGCCACCCTCGCCCCTGGACGTAACCTTGTCAATTTCATCCAAAAAAACAATGCCGTTCTCTTCCAGAACTTGCAGTGCCTGAGTCTTAATTTCTTCGTCATTGATCAGTTTTCCCGCCTCTTCTTCGACCAGCAACTTCAGGGCTTCGTCAATTCGCAATTTTCGCTTCTGCTTTTTTTGCTGCCCCATCTGACCAAACATGCCACGCAATTGCTCGGCCATCTCCTCCATGCCAGAAGGACTCATGATTTCCAGCTGCGGCAATGGCTGGGCAACATCCATCTCGATCTCTCGGTCGTCAAGTTGACCCTCGCGCAGCTTCTTCCGAAAGTTCTGCCGCGCAGCAGTCTCTGGCTGCTGCGCTGGCGCTTGCTCTACTCGGGGTGGTGGCACCAGAATATCAAGGATTCGATCTTCTGCGGCATCCTCCGCGCGGGAGCGCATGGCCGCAACAGCCGCAACACGAGTTTGCTTTACCGCGATCTCGGCCAAATCCCGAATAATGGCATCAACGTCTTTACCCACGTAACCGACTTCGGTAAATTTGGTTGCCTCAACCTTGATGAATGGCGCATCTGCCAAACGGGCCAAGCGTCGCGCAATTTCGGTCTTCCCAACGCCGGTGGGCCCAATCATCAGGATATTTTTTGGCGTAATCTCACCTCGAAGGCCAGGCTCCACCTGTTGCCGCCGCCATCGATTTCGAAGAGCAATCGCCACAGCGCGTTTGGCCTGCTTCTGACCAACAATATGCTTGTCCAGCTCATTGACAATTTCCTGCGGGGTCAAAGCGGACATGGTTTAGTCGAGCGTTTCTATTGTGTGATGCATGTTGGTATAGATACACAGGTCGCCGGCAATCTCCAGAGATTTCTTCACGATTTCCCGCGCAGACAGCTCTGTGTTTTGCAGCAGGGCAATGGCCGACGCCTGAGCATATGCGCCACCCGAACCTATGGTAACTACTCCGTTTTCTGGCTCGAGTACATCGCCGTTGCCCGTGATGATGAGAGAAGCCTCCCTGTCAGCTACAGCCAGCATGGCCTCCAGACGGCGCAGAACACGGTCAGTTCGCCAATCTCGCGTGAGTTCGATCGCGGAACGAACCAGATGCCCTTGATGCTTCTCGAGCTTTGCTTCAAACCGTTCGAACAAGGTGAATGCGTCAGCGGTTGCACCAGCAAAGCCCGCCAGGACTTTGCCGTGATAGAGCTTGCGCACCTTGCGGGCAGACCCTTTGACAACAATATTACCCAGCGTAACCTGCCCGTCTCCGCCAATTGCCACTTCTTGCCCATTGGCAGTCTTGCGTCGCACGCTGATGATTGTTGTGCCGTGAAACTGATCCATGTGTGATCGTCTGTGGCGGTTCAGTATGCCGCCCGCAAGCTCATGTCATTCGCCGTATGACACCGGCGTGCTCATGAATGCCAATAACATTGAAAAATGAAGCAACCAGCCGGTGCATATCCCTGAATTGAATCTGACAACCTTCGCCTTCCAGCGCCGCGACCCAATTCAGAATGGTCCCCGCGGCAGAAAAGTCAACCCGTATCAGTTTCGAACAGGAAATCACCAACCGGGGTGATCCTTGCGCGCTTTCTCGAAGTACGTCCAATAAAGCGGTTGGATCACCCAGCAATTCGCCAATCAACTCAACCTGCGCTGACTCGGCTCCAGCTGAGTCGACATCAAGGTCAGACCGGGACGATGAGGCCGTGTCAGAAAAATGCAGCTGCTCCACCCCCAGCACATGATTGTTTGGATTGTTTTCATCGTATTTTCCACCGGGCAGCTGCCAAGGCGGGGGAGACACTTCGTAGGTTACACAGTAGTCCAGCGCAACCAATTCAAACTCATCCTGACGTCGCATCAGACGCAACGCGTCCATGCGCAATCGCCAACCGGACGTATCGCGGTCCCGGTCTCCAGATACCGTCAACAACCGCAAGGCTTTGTCCAGGGTATTGGCTCCCAAGAAACGCAATTCCAGCGCCTGACTGCACCAAGTATCAAATAATGATGCCAGAGGTGCAACGGCGTCTGGTTCGACAGAATTCAGCAGCGACCAGTCAAGATGCCAAGGTGCAGGTGCGTTAAGCAGTGACAACTTCAATTTGTCTACGACCGGTTGGGAAAGCACTGCGGGAGCCTTCCACAAAAACACGTCTGATGCCGGGCGCAACCGACCCGGCCGGGAACGCGGGCCCTCGGGGCCAACCAAATCAGGAAGAGAAAACCACGCTGGGGCGGAGCGGCCAAACCGCTCGGCAAACTCCAGGGCGATACCATCAAATTTTGCCTGCTGGCCCGTGGCACGATACAGGTCGAACAACGCGCCGGCCCATAAATCTGCAGACTCCCGGGTTACCGAATCCTGACGCAATGCGTCCAGCAACACTGCTTCAGCCCCATCGTCGTCACGGTTGGCAAAACGAATGGACGCCTCCTCCAGATCGGCGTCAGTTCCCGAGTCATCAGACGCACCCGCGTACAGCTTGGATGTGGCGTAGCCCCTACCACCCTGTTCGACAGTTGGGGGATGAGCCACACTTCCGGGCGGTTGCCAAGTATCACCAGTGCGCACAGGCGAAGCGGGTACGGATTCGCGCAGCACCGGCAATGCCCGCGGCACAGTATCCGTGAATCCCCTGTCACGGTTGACTTGAGAACGTTGCTCCAGGCTGGCAACCTCGGTGGGTTCGAAGTGGTCAACGGGCGGCAGCGTGTCGGGGGGCACGGTATCGGGCAAACTCTCAGGGCCAGAAGGCTGAGGCGGAGCGGCGGCCTTGTCGTCGACAATGGCGGACGCAGCAGACGGCGGATCACCCTGCTGCTTGCCCTTCCACCATTGTTTGGACATATGGGCTTCAATCTCATCGATCTT
>JAHEBY010000088.1 GCA_024642025.1 Comamonadaceae bacterium
AAAGATGCAAGGCAAGGCTGAGGGCCCGGAAGACGGTTTGCGCGAGAAAATGATCGCGATCAATCGTGTTACCAAAGTGGTAAAGGGTGGGCGTATTCTGGGTTTCGCGGCTCTGACGGTTGTTGGTGACGGAGATGGTCGGATCGGCATGGGCAAGGGTAAGTCCAAGGAGGTGCCTGCCGCCGTTCAGAAGGCCATGGAAGAGGCTCGCCGCAACATGATCAAAGTGGCGCTGAAGAATGGATCCATTCACCACACGGTGATGGGGCATCACGGGGCTGCTAATGTCATGATGGCTCCTGCTCCCAAGGGCACTGGCATCATTGCCGGTGGTCCGATGAGAGCAGTTTTCGAGGTCGTTGGAATTACGGACATTGTTGCAAAGAGCCACGGGTCATCTAACCCTTACAACATGGTGCGCGCAACTTTGGATGCGCTGTCGGTTTCTACAACGCCGTCTGATGTTGCAGCCAAACGCGGAAAGACAGTCGAAGAGCTCTTCGCATAAATATTGACGGAGTTCGATAAATGACTACTACACAACAGAAAGTAACGGTCCAGCTCGTGCGCAGCCCAATCGGATGCAAAGAGTCGCATCGTGCGACAGTGAGAGGTTTGGGTCTTCGCAAGGTTCGCAGTAAGAGCGAGCTGGTGGACTCCCCGGAAGTGCGCGGAATGATTAACAAGATCAGTTACCTGGTCAAAGTCCTCTAAGAGGTTAGGTATGGAACTCAACGGCATCAAGCCAGCGGATGGCGCCAAGCATTACAAGCGCCGTGTTGGGCGCGGTATTGGATCAGGTTTGGGCAAAACTGCTGGTCGTGGCCACAAGGGTCAAAAATCCCGCGCTGGCGGCTACCATAAGGTTGGTTTTGAAGGCGGTCAAATGCCGTTACAGCGCCGTTTGCCAAAGCGCGGCTTCAAATCGCATCTCCTGAAGTTCAATGCGGAAATCACGCTAACAGCGCTTGAGCGGCTCGGCGCTTCAGACGTTGATTTGCTGACACTCAAACAAGCTGGACTGGTTGGACAGTTAGTCAAGGTTGTCAAGGTTGTCAAAACGGGTGAGCTGACCAAACCGGTGAAGCTTGCCGGAATTGGCGCGACTGCCGGAGCCAAGGCGGCCATTGAGGCGGTCGGCGGCAGTGTCGTCTGAACTGACTGATATTCAACGGGTAAAGAGTAGACGTGGCAACTAACGCAGCACAAATCGCAAAGACAGGAAAGTTCGGTGACTTGCGTCGTCGTCTTGTCTTTTTGCTGCTCGCGCTGGTTGTGTACCGCATCGGAGCGCACATTCCTGTGCCGGGCATTGACCCGGCTCAATTGCAAAGGTTTTTTCAAGGCCAGCAAGGCGGCATCTTGGGCATGTTTAACATGTTTTCAGGCGGCGCACTGTCCAGGTTTACGGTCTTTGCGTTGGGCATCATGCCGTATATATCCGCATCGATCATCATGCAGTTGCTTACCTATGTGTTGCCCGCGTTCGAGCAGCTGAAAAAGGAAGGCGAAGCCGGGCGCCGCAGAATTACGCAATACACCCGGTACGGCACAGTAGGGTTAGCATTGTTTCAGTCGATGGGAATTGCAGTCGCTTTGGAGAGCTCGGCTGGTTTGGTGATATCCCCGGGGTTTGCCTTCCGTTTCACAGCCGTGTGCACATTGACTGCAGGCACCATGTTTCTGATGTGGCTTGGTGAACAGATCACGGAGCGTGGATTGGGGAATGGTATTTCGATCCTGATTTTTGGCGGTATCGCCGCCGGCCTTCCAAATGCGATCGGTGGTCTTCTGGAGCTGGTGCGCACAGGTGCGATGAGTATCGTGGTGTCACTATTTATAGTTTTGCTGGTCGCGTTGGTAACGTATTTTGTTGTCTTTGTTGAGCGCGGTCAGCGCAAAATACTGGTGAATTACGCGCGACGCCAAGTGGGTAACAAGGTATACGGGGGGCAGTCCTCTCACCTGCCATTGAAGCTGAACATGGCCGGGGTCATTCCGCCTATATTTGCTTCGTCAATCATCCTGTTACCGGCAACGGTGGTTGGTTGGTTTAGTTCCGGAGAGTCTATGCGTTGGCTGCGGGATATCGCTGCATCTCTTTCGCCGGGGCAGCCCATATACGTGATGTTTTATGCGGCTGCTATCATATTTTTCTGCTTTTTTTATACTGCCTTGGTGTTCAACAGTAGGGAAACTGCCGACAACCTTAAGAAAAGTGGTGCGTTTATTCCCGGTATTCGGCCAGGTGATCAAACAGCCAAGTACATTGACAAGATTTTGTTGAGGCTTACGTTGGCCGGCGCTATCTATATTACGTTTGTCTGTCTGTTGCCGGAATTTCTGATTCTGAAGTACAACGTACCGTTTTACTTCGGTGGCACGTCACTGTTGATAATCGTAGTTGTCACAATGGATTTCATGTCCCAAGTGCAAAACTACATGATGTCTCAACAATATGAGTCATTGCTGAAAAAGGCAAACTTCAAGGCGTCTTGAGGTCCTTTTCAAATAACACCGCATCTTCCGCGCGAATGAAAGTCGGAACGGAGTGTAGAGTTTTAGGAGAGTGAAATGAAGGTTTCAGCCTCGGTGAAGAAAATTTGCCGTAACTGCAAAATTATCCGTCGCAAGGGCGTTGTTCGCGTGATTTGTACAGATCCCCGACATAAGCAACGCCAGGGCTGATTGCAAAAGTTTTAGAGGACAAAAATGGCACGTATCGCTGGCATCAATATTCCGCCACATCAGCATTCCGAGATTGGCTTGACAGCCATTTTTGGCATTGGTCGTACCCGCGCTCGAAAGATATGCGAGGCGTGTGGGATTGCATACTCCAAAAAAATCAAGGACTTGACGGATTCAGACTTGGAGAAAATTCGCGATCAAATTGGATCGTTCACGATCGAAGGTGATTTGCGTCGCGAGACGACGATGAATATCAAGCGATTGATGGACATCGGTTGCTATCGTGGCTTTCGGCATCGCCGCGGCTTGCCTATGCGTGGTCAACGTACCCGTACGAATGCCCGAACGCGCAAGGGGCCTCGCAAGGCTGCTCAGTCACTGAAGAAATAATAGGTATTGAAGGATTACTATGGCAAAAGCTCCTGGAAATAGCGCAGCGCAGCGCGTTCGGAAAAAGGTCCGCAAGAATGTTGCTGACGGCGTCGCGCATGTGCATGCTTCGTTTAATAACACCATTATTACCATTACCGACCGTCAGGGAAATGCACTGTCATGGGCTTCGTCTGGTGGTCAGGGATTCAAGGGATCGCGAAAATCCACGCCATTTGCTGCGCAGGTTGCCTCTGAGGTGGCAGGCCGGGCTGCGGTCGAGCAAGGAATCAAGAATCTTGATGTTGAAATAAAGGGTCCTGGTCCTGGCCGAGAGTCGTCGGTGCGTGCCTTGGCCGCATTAGGCATCCGGATCAATATGATTTCTGATGTGACGCCGGTTCCACATAACGGATGCCGCCCCCAAAAGCGTCGCAGAATTTAAGTTCGAACGGAGCCTCTCTGGCGAGTTCATTCAATTAATTTACTAACCAAGCCCACCGCCATTGTTCATAGAACGGTGGCTCCCACAAATCAATGTGGCAGATGACATAAAAGGAAGTTCAAGTGGCACGCTATCTAGGCCCAAAGGCCAAATTATCTCGCCGTGAAGGCACGGACTTGTTCCTCAAAAGCGCGCGTCGCGCGATTGGCGACAAGGCCAAGTTTGATTCGAAACCCGGTCAGCACGGGCGCACCTCTGGATCGCGCACCTCTGATTTTGGTTTGCAACTTCGCGAAAAACAGAAGGTCAAACGGATGTACGGCGTGTTGGAGCGCCAGTTTCGCCGCTATTTTGAAGAAGCTGATCGCCGCAGGGGAAATACAGGCGCGAACCTGCTTTTTCTTTTGGAATCCCGCTTAGATAATGTCGTTTACCGCATGGGTTTTGGTTCGACTCGCGCTGAAGCCCGGCAGTTGGTATCCCATAAGGCCATCACGGTGAACGGCAATACGGTCAACATTCCGTCATATTCTGTCAAGACCGGTGATGTTGTTGCAGTTCGGGATAAATCGAAGAAACAGAATCGCATTGTTGAGGCCTTGCAATTGGCCCAGCAGGTTGGCTTGCCGGCGTGGGTTGAAGTGAGTGTCGACAAAGCTGAAGGCACCTTCAAAAAAGTGCCGGACCGCGATCAGTTTGCCGCCGATATCAACGAATCGCTCATTGTTGAGCTCTATTCACGGTAGTCGTGGTCTTTTTTAGTAATCGTTCCTGATTCGCGGTTCGCTGTTGGTCAGGCACTTCACCAGCCTTACCGGTGTAACGAGCTGGGGGTATTGATAGGAAGTCCGCATGCAAAATAATCTGTTGAAACCGAAAACAATTAGCGTAGAACAGTTAGGTGCCAATAAGGCAAAGGTGGCTCTAGAGCCTTTCGAACGTGGCTATGGGCACACTTTGGGAAATGCCTTGCGTCGGGTACTCCTGTCGTCTATGCCTGGATACGCCGCAACCGAAGTAACGATAGCCGGTGTCTTGCACGAGTACTCGTCAATCGATGGCGTTCAGGACGATGTGGTCAACATTCTGTTGAATTTGAAAGGCGTAGTTTTCAAGCTTCACAACCGTGAAGAAGTGACATTGAGCCTGCGCAAGGATGGCGAGGGAGTTGTTAGTGCGGCTGACATTCAAACGCCACACGACGTTGAAATTATCAACCCTGATCACGTTATTGCTAACCTCTCTCATGGCGGCAAACTCGACATGCAGATCAAGGTCGAGAAAGGGCGTGGATACGTGCCGGGCACTATCCGTCGCAATGGCGACGAGCCGAACAAGTCGATCGGGCGTATTGTTCTTGATGCTTCGTTCTCGCCCGTTAAGCGTGTGAGTTACACGGTTGAAAGTGCCCGGGTAGAGCAACGTACAGACCTGGACAAGCTGGTGGTGGAAATTGAGACGAACGGTGCAATTTCCGCAGAAGACGCGGTGCGGGCCTCTGCGAAAATTCTGGTGGAGCAATTGGCTGTGTTTGCCCAACTTGAAGGTAGCGAGCTTGCCGCATTTGACTCACCTGCCCCACGCGGGAATACCCAATTTGATCCGATTCTGTTGCGGCCAGTGGATGAGCTCGAGTTGACGGTTCGGTCGGCCAACTGTCTCAAAGCCGAAAATATCTATTACATCGGCGATCTCATTCAGCGTACTGAGAACGAATTGTTGAAGACTCCCAACCTGGGTCGCAAGTCCTTAAACGAGATCAAGGAAGTCTTGGCGTCTCGTGGGTTGACGTTAGGGATGAAGCTCGAAAGCTGGCCGCCTGCGGCTCTCGAGAAGCGGTAATTGAAATGCCTGCCACGCAGCAGGCACAGTGCCAAGGGCAGTACCTGATACGGCTGCCTCAAATATATATAGATCAAGGATAAGCACCATGCGCCACGGACACGGATTACGAAAACTTAATCGCACCAGCGAACATCGACTTGCCATGCTTCGTAATATGATGAACTCACTCATCGAGCATGAGGTCATCAAGACTACTGTACCTAAAGCAAAAGAACTGCGTCGTGTCATTGAGCCAATGATCACGCTTTCCAAAGAAGCTACTGTTGCCAATCGTCGCTTGGCGTTTGATCGCCTGCGTGATAGAGACAGCGTGACCAAACTGTTTAACGACTTGGGCCCGCGCTTCAAGGCGCGTCCTGGTGGCTATACGAGGATTTTGAAAATGGGGTTCCGTGTTGGCGACAATGCACCGATGGCTCTGGTGGAATTGGTTGATCGTCCAGAGGCCCTTGAGGCTCCTGTCGCCGATACCGAGAAGGCCTGATCAGGTATAATTCTATTTACCGCGCGATGGAGCAGCTTGGTAGCTCGTTGGGCTCATAACCCAAAGGTCGGAGGTTCAAATCCTTCTCGCGCAACCAACAAAATAGCGGTATGCCGCTTTAGTAAACGCCCACTTCATGTGGGCGTTTTTACTTTTGCGGGCGCCACCCGGCTAATTCAGATGAGTGGCTGTGCTTCAACCTCAACGAGGCAATCGTAGAACGTGGGGGCCTTACCCATGTCCGTCAGTCGCTGGCTGGTCAGCTCGTTGACATTGCATCCGTCGACCCCGAGCTTTCTCCACCAGACACCCAAGCCGTTGACCACACCGGGGCGGGCGCGCAAATTGATAGAAACACGACAACGGTATGTACCGCGAGCGTTGTAGATTTTGACGATAGAGTTTGGCAGGATGCCCCGGACCCTGGCATCGTCCGGATGCATCTCAAGCTTTGGTTCGCCTTCTATATCGCGCAAGCTTCTCACGTTAACAAATGTCGAGTTTAGGAAATTTCTGGCAGGCGGCGAGATCATTGCAAGCGGGAATTGCCGCGATGATCCGAGTGCTTCATGATTGGGGACGTGGTCGGGCAAACCGTCACGGCCAAGGGATGCCAGTCGCGCACTGAACATTTCACACTTGCCGGATGGCGTCGGAAAGTTTCCTTGCGCAAATGGAGCCTCTGCAACGTCAAGCGTTGCGAACCCGTCTCTCAGCAAGCCGTCAAAGTTAACGCGCAATCCGAATGCTGCCCGGCAGATGGTCTGATCATCGTCAACGAAACAATCTTCGGCGAAGCCCATGCGCATCGCAAGTTCTCTGAAAATCTCTGTATTGGGCTTGGCATCTCCCACGGGAGAAATGGCTGGTCGATTAAGAAGCACGTCGGTATGACCGTAGCTCATGTGCACGTCCCAATGCTCCAACTGGGTCGTGGCGGGCAAGACGTAGTCGGCGTAGTCCGCTGTATCAGTCTGGAAATGCTCCAGCACAACAGTGAAGAGATCTTCCCGGGCAAAACCCTGAACGACCTTGCTAGAGTCGGGTGCAACCGCAACCGGGTTGCTGTTGTAGACGACGAGAGCCTCAATGGCTGGACCAAAAGACTCCGAGGCAGGCCGCAACAAGTCGTGACCAATGGTACTCATATTGATGCTTCGGGGCCTTCGACTGGCGAGAAGATCAGGGCGCTGCAACGCAGCTTTATCGACGGGGAAAGATCCTGAACTAGACAGCAAGACGCCGCCTGCCGGATGCCGCCACGCACCCACCAGCGCCGGCAGGCAGGCGATGGCTCGAACTGCATTGCCGCCTCCATGCACGCGTTGCAAGCCATAGTTCATGCGAATGGCGACTGGCTGGCCGTTCATGGCATTGGTCCCATAGTCCCTTGCCAATGCCCGAATTTGTTCTGGTTCAATGCCGCAAACCGCCGCAGAGCGTTCAGGGCTCCACTGCATGGCGCGAGCCCGCAATAGATCCCAACCTTCGGTATACAGATTCAGGTAATCGTGATCCAGCCAGTTGTTGAGAATCAACTCGTACATCATGGATAGTGCCAGCGCCGCGTCCGTACCAGGCAGCAACGCGATGTGTTCGTGGCATTTATCTGCCGTTTCGCTTCGGCGCGGGTCTATGCAGATGAGCTTGGCTCCGTTGCGTTTTGCAGTCTGAGCATGACGCCAGAAATGCACGCTGCTCGCGATGGCGTTGCTTCCCCAGATCAAGATCAATTTCGATTCCGCGAAAAACTCGACTCGCATGCCCACTTTTCCACCCAGCGTGAGTTCCAGCGCTTCAGCGCCCGCGGACGCGCATATCGTGCGTTCGAGCAAGGATGCACCCAACCGGTGAAAAAACCGGCCAGCCATGCTTTCGCCTTGAACGAGGCCCATGGTTCCCGCGTAGCTATAGGGCAGGATGGCTTGAGCGGATGTAGGGCTGCGCAACGCTATTCGCCCAAGTCTGTCAGCAATATCTGAAAGTGCTGCATCCCAGCTGACTCGCTCAAACTGTCCGGATCCCTTTGGACCGGTGCGTTTCATGGGGTAGAGCAAACGATCGGGATGGTAGGTGCGCTCCGCATAGCGTGACACCTTGGTGCACAACACGCCAGCCGTATGCGCGTGGGCAGGGTTTCCGCTTACCTTGGTTGCGACGCCATTGGCAACGGTAGTCGAGAGCGAACAGGTATCAGGGCAGTCATGCGGGCATGCGCCAATCACGGCTTGGGGCGCGCTTTCAGAGGAGGTAAACGGGTTCATTTCTGCATTGTGCGGGAATTTCCCATTTATGGCGCAATATTGCCGTAGCCGATAGACTGTGACCAGAGTCAGTTGAAAGTAAAGGAGAAATGATTGTGAACGTTCTCGATTCCATTGTTACCGAGGCGGCCGCCATTTCCCGGCTGCGGCGCGAAATCCATTCCCACCCCGAGCTCTGCTACCAGGAGGTGCGTACAGCGGATCTGGTCGCATCCAAACTGACCGAATGGGGCATACCGATACATCGTGGACTGGGTACGACGGGCGTGGTTGGCATTGTTAGAAATGGTGACCGACAGCGCGCAATCGGACTTCGCGCGGACATGGATGCGTTGCCCATGCAGGAATTCAACACCTTCGCCCATGCCAGCAAACATGAGGGCAAAATGCACGCGTGCGGGCATGATGGTCATACAGCCATGCTGCTGGCCGCAGCCCAGCATTTTTCAAAAAATCGCAATTTTGACGGCACCGTTTATCTGATTTTCCAACCTGCTGAGGAAGGCGGTGGTGGTGCCCGCGAAATGATCAAGGATGGCTTGTTCGAAAAGTTTCCGATGGAGGCAGTTTTTGGCATGCACAACTGGCCGGGTGACCAGGTCGGCCGATTTGGCATGAGCGCTGGCCCGGTCATGGCCTCAAGCAATGAGTTCAAGATCAC
>JAHEBY010000089.1 GCA_024642025.1 Comamonadaceae bacterium
CCATGAAGAAGTCATGGTTTCCGCCGGCGGTGTGGTTCCATGGCAGCCAGTCCACCAGCACCGGCGGCTCTTCCGCCAGGAAGGGCATGGACTGGCGCATTTGCTGCTGGTTGGCGCAGATCATCCGCTGCGTGTTGACGACGGCTTTGGGTAGCTTGGTCGAGCCACTGGTAAACAGGAACTTGACCACTGTGTCTGGTCCGGTGGCCTGCATGGCCTCGTCGACGGCGCTTGTGGGGGGAGTGTTGAGAAGTGATTCCAGTGGCGTGAGCAAAGGTTCGCCGTTGTGCCCGTGTTTCACCACAATCTCGGTCCCTGAACCAGCTGCAGCCTCAATCGCCTGCTGGAAACGCGGCCAGTCCTGCGCGAAGATCAAGCCGGGCGTCAAGGTCTCCAGCACGTGGCGCAATTTGTCGTAGTCTCGGCTAACCAGCGAGTAGGCAGGAGAGGCCGCACAAAACGGGATGCCGACGTACATCGCGCCGAGCGCCAGCATGGCATGTTCCAGGCTGTTTTCGCTGAGGATGACCACTGGCCGCTGCGCGTTCAGGCCCCGATCCAGTAAGGCCTGGCCTATGCTGCGAGCTGCCGTCAACGCTTGGCGGTACGTCAGGTGCTGCCATGCGCCGCCCAGGGCTGCATCGCGCTGCGCGAAGAGGGTGTGATCGGGTTTGGCTGATGCCCATTGCGCCAGCCGCTCGGACATGCGCGGCGAGTAGGGCTGCAGCGGCTGCTCGCAGGTGAGATAGATGTTGCCAGCCGCCTCGCGGTGCACGGCACGGGTTACGCCAAAAGCGACTGGGCGGTAACGGGGTGGGTGCGTCATGTTGCAGAGTCGCGCACTGAATCCGGATTCGTCAATCTGCTTTCACCTTCGGGCCTGTGCCATCCAGGAAGGCACGCACACGCGCTTTGGCTTCGGGGGCTGACTGCGAAATGGCCGCCAGCATGGATTCGGTGAACAGGCCATGATCAGCCGTCTGCTCGGCAATGCGAGGCAGGCCATGCATGAGCGCATAGTTGGTCATGGGAGCGTTTTGGGCGATGCGCTCGGCCAGCTCGATGGCCTTTGCCAGCGCGCCACCAGCGGGCACATGGTATTGCGCCATGCCAATGGTCACACCCTCTGAAGCCTTGTAAACCCGGCCTGTGAGCATCATGTCGAGCATGCGGTGCGCGCCAATCAGCTTGGGCACCCGCACCGAACCCCCGCCGCCGACAAAGATGCCGCGCGAGCCTTCGGGTAGTGCAAAAAACGTGGTGTCATCGGCAACCCGAATATGGCAGGCGGTTGCCAGCTCCAGCCCGCCGCCGACCACAGCCCCATGCAGGGCAGCCACGATGGGTACCTTGCCAAACTCCATGTCACGCAAGATTACATGCCAGGAGCGTGAATGGTGCATGCCATCAACGGCGTCGCGATCCTTGAGCTCGCTGAGGTCCAGTCCGGCGCAAAAGTGGTCGCCCTCGCCGTGAAGCACCACGGCGCGTGTCGTGGCGGGCAGATCGGTCATCCGCTGGCCGATTGCAGCCATCAGGCCGTCATTGATGGCGTTGCGCTTGCGCGGTCTGCACAGCCGCAGCAGAGAAATGGCCTCCCGGTGTTCAACCTGTACTTCGTCGAGACTGGGCACGACAGCGTTGCTGGACATGTGGTGATTGAATTAGCTATGTTAAATAGCCAGTTTAGGCGTGAACAGACGTGCCGCTATCGGTACTAACCCGTGGCGGCCTTCGCCATGGGCGCGGTGTCAGGGCGCCTTGGTCGGGAGGCCATGCGCACAGCGGATAATCTGGCCATGCGAGTTCAGTTCACAAAAATGCAGGGTGCCGGCAACGACTTCGTGGTGCTGGACGAAACCCGTGGACTCATTGGGCTCACCGAAGCGCAGTACCGCTTTCTGGGCGACCGGCATTTTGGGGTGGGTGCGGACCAAATTCTGTCGGTACGGCCATCTCCAGCGCCCGGCATTGATTTCTCCTACGCCATACACAACTCGGACGGCAACGAGGTCGAGCATTGCGGCAACGGCGCCCGCTGCTTCTTGACCTACGTGCGCCAGCGTGGCTTGACTGACAAAGACGTGGTGAAAGTGCAGACCAGGAACCGGGTGCTGACGCTGCAGCGGCAGCCCGACGGACGCGTCACCGTGGACATGCAGGCGCCCGTGTTTGAACTGGACAAAGTGCCGTTCAATCCTGCGGGATTGACGCCAATTCCCGTCAATTCATGGCAAAAATGGCCATTAGCCCCCGTGGAATATGCGCAACCAGCTATGATTAACGTAGCGATTGTGTCCATGGGCAATCCCCACGCAGTTCTGCTGGTTGACGATGTGGACACGGCACCGGTGCTCACGCAGGGGCCGCAGGTGCAGCGCCTTGCGGCGTTCCCAGAGGGTGTTAACGTGGGCTTTATGCAAGTGGTCAACCGCCAAAGCATCCGCTTACGTGTGTATGAGCGCGGCGCCGGTGAAACGCTGGCATGCGGTACTGGAGCCTGTGCGGCGGTGGTGGCGGGCATCAAATTGGGCCTGCTGGACGCCACCGTTGACGTGCAAACCCACGGCGGGGCGCTGACCGTATCGTGGGCGGGCGGAGACGCCAGTGTCATGATGACAGGCCCGGCCACCACTGTTTTTGAAGGCCAGATTGATATTCCTGAGGAGCCCAGACGTTGATGAATCCAGACCTGAACAACCCCATCACCGAAGACGATATTGCCAACTACCTGGCCAACACACCCGACTTCTTTGAGCGCCACGCCGAGTTGCTGGCCGCCGTACAGCTCACCAGCCCGCACAGCAAGCGCGCCGTGAGCCTTCAGGAGCGGCAGGCGGATATGCTGCGCGACAAAATCAAGATGCTTGAGCACCGCATCATGGACATGATCCGCAATGGCAATGAAAACATGATGCTGTCGGACAAGATGCTGCGTTGGGCCACATCCCTGTTTTTGAAGACCGACATCATCAGCCTGCCCGCTCAGGTGGCTGACGAGATTCGCCAGCAGTTTGACGTGCCGCAGGTCGGCATCAAGGTCTGGGACGTGGGTGGTGCCTACGCGCACGCCGATTTCGCCCAGGGCGTAAGTGACGATGCCAAGTTGTTTGCGTCGTCCCTGAGCGAGCCCTTTTGCGGCGTCAATACGGGCTTTGAAGCAGTGCGCTGGCTGCCGGACGCTCAGGCGGCGGTGTCGCTTGCTCTGTTGCCGCTGCGCGTGGGTGTAGGCAATGTGGGTCCCGCATTTGGCATGCTGGTGTTGGCGTCGCCCGATGCCCAGCGCTACAACAGCGGCATGGGGACGGAATTTTTGCAACACATTGCGCGGCTTTCCAGCGCGGCGCTGTCACGGCTGAGGTAGCCCCTTGCACGCGCTGATTGAGCGCTACCTGGAATACGTGCGCGTCGAAAAGCGACTTGCGGCGCGCACGGTCGAGTTGTATTCGCTGGACCTGCAAAAGCTGTCCAGCCTCGCCGATGCGGCGCCAGTCGACCTGCTGAAGGTTGAAAACCATCACATTCGACGTTGGGTGGCGCACATGCACAGCGCGGGGCGCAGCGGGCGAGGCATTGCGCTCATCCTGTCTGGATGGCGGGGCTTTTACACTTGGCTCGGGCGCGAAGGCAAGGTCAATAGCAATCCGGTGCAGGATGTGCGCACGCCCAAAATGGCGAAGCCCTTACCCAAAGCCTTGAGCGTTGACGATTCTGTGCAACTGGCGGGCTTTCACAGCGAAACTGACGACCCCTGGCTGGAGGCGCGAGACGCCGCGATCACTGAATTGCTCTACAGCTGCGGTCTGCGCGTGGCGGAGCTGACGGGTCTTGATGTGGTGGCCAGCCGCGACGCGCGGGGCTGGGTAGACCTTCAGGCGGCGGAGGTTCATGTGTTGGGTAAGGGTTCAAAACGGCGCAGCGTGCCAGTGGGCAGGCATGCCGTCACCGCTCTGCAGGCCTGGCTGGCGGTGCGGGATGTGGGGCCGGATAGTGCATCGCCAGCCACAAAGACGGCCGACAAGCGTGATGGATCGGATCAAGCGGCCCTGTTCATCGGCCGCCACGGCACGCGGCTCACGGCGCAGTCCATCTGGCAACGTCTGCGAAAGCGTAGTCTGCAGGCTGGGCTACCCGCGCCCGTGCACCCCCACATGCTCCGTCATTCGTTTGCCAGCCATGTGTTGCAGAGCAGCAGTGATCTGCGGGCCGTTCAAGAGTTGCTGGGGCATGCCAATATTTCGACGACGCAGGTGTATACGCGGCTCGACTTTCAGCACTTGGCCAAAGCCTACGACGCCGCCCATCCGCGGGCCAAACTGAAGCGCGATTAATCCGCAATCGCAGTGCGGTTGATAAATATGAAGAAAACCGCATAATGATTTGATGACAGGAGCCCAAAAAACATCTGCATCCACAACGACTGGTGTAAAGGCTGACTCGGGGTCGCGGCTCATCACCTCGCGCTTCCATGCCAAAAGCACCGCGCTGGAGGTTGTTGAGGGTGTTTCGCTGGCCGGGCGTCAGGCCGTCGTAACGGGCGGCGCTGCCGGGCTAGGGCTTGATACGTCCCGTGCACTGGTGGCGGCTGGCGCGTCACTCACGCTGGCGGTTCGCAATACCGAACAGGGCCGTCAGGCTGCGGACCAGATACGTCTGCAATACCCCAAGGCCGATATCACGGTCAGTTTGCTTGATTTGGGCAGCTTGTCCATCGTAAGCAATTTTGCGGCTCAATGGGTGACCGGCGGCAAGGTGCTCGATATTCTCGTCAACAACGCTGGCATCATGGCCTGCCCGCTGACGCGCGACAGTCACGGCTGGGAAATCCAGTTTGCGACCAATCACCTGGCGCATTTTGCGTTGACGACGTCGCTATTGCCCGCGCTCCGGCAGGCAGCAAAAGAACATGGTGAGGCCCGTGTGGTGGTGCTCACGTCGGCGGGCCACAAAATCGCCGGCATTGATTTTGACGACATTCACTTCGAGCGTCGCGAGTACGACAAGTGGCAGGCATACGGTCAGGCCAAAACGGCGAACGCGCTGTTTTCCCTTGAGTTGAATGCGCGTGAAGCCGAGAACGGCGTTACCGCCAATGCCGTGCACCCGGGCGGCATCATGACCGGGCTGCAAAAGTTTTTGCCGGTGGAAGAGATGAAGGCCCGGGGTTGGCTGAATCCTGATGGCTCAGTGTTGGATCGATTCAAGACGACCGAGCAGGGTGCCTCTACTTCAGTCTGGGCCGCCACGGCACTGGAACTCAAAGGCCATGGTGGCCTGTATCTTGAAGACTGCAGGCAGGGTGTGCCCAGTGCGCCGGATGACCGCGCGTCTGGCTATTTTCCGCACATCATGGATCGTGAGGCCGCCCGGCGGTTGTGGATGGTGTCTGACAACCTTGTTAGCAAGGGCTGACGATCCTTTGCGGCCGCGACCCGCCGCACGCCCCCGCATTTGTCAGCCTTGCCTGACGCACAATCAGGCCCATGAAAACGATACGCCTGAAGGCCGGAAAAGAGCGCTCTTTGTTGCGGCGCCATCCGTGGATTTTTGAGTCTGCCATTGCCAGAGGCGGCGCCGATTCGGGCGAGACCGTGCGCGTGGAGTCTTCGGACGGGCAATTTCTGGCATGGGCGGCGTTCAGTCCGTCGTCAACCATCCGGGCGCGGGTCTGGAGTTTCGATGAAGCTCAACGCATTGACGCTTCGTTTTTTATAGCTACTTGTAAATATTCCACGGGTGCTAGAGGCCTTTTTGATATAAAAAGTGATGCCTGTAGACTAATTCATGGTGAATCCGACGGGTTGCCCGGCCTGATCGTTGACCGTTACGGCGACACGCTGGTGGCGCAGTTCCTGTCGGCAGGCGCCGAGCGTTGGAAGCCGGTATTGGCGGACGCCCTGCTCCAAGCGACGGGTCTTGAGCGGCTCTATGAACGATCAGACGCCAGCGGCCGGGCCCGCGAGGGACTGCCAGAGACTTCGGGCTGGTTGCGCGGAGACGGGCCGGTCGAGCTCACGTTGCGCGAGCATGACTGGCGCCTGGCACTCAATATCGCCAATGGCCACAAGACAGGCTTTTATCTGGACCAGCGCGACAGCCGAAAGCGCTTCGCCGAACATGCGCGGCGACTCAAATTTCAACGTGTGCTCAATTGCTACTGCTACACCGGTGGCTTTACTGTGGCGGCCTTGTCCGGCGGGGCTGCGCACGTGACATCCATCGACTCATCGGCACCTGCGCTCGAAAAGGCGCGATCCAACGTGGTGCTCAATGGCTTCGAGCTGGACGGAACCACGTTCATCGATGGCGACGTCAACGCTTCGCTGCGGCAGTTTGGTGCAGAAGGGCGAACCTTTGATGCCATTGTGCTGGACCCACCCAAGTTTGCGCCGACGGTTGCAC
This sequence comes from Comamonadaceae bacterium, assembly GCA_024642025.1. Taxonomy (GTDB): domain Bacteria; phylum Pseudomonadota; class Gammaproteobacteria; order Burkholderiales; family Burkholderiaceae_C; genus Egaibacter. Next base: position 6,403 of record JAHEBY010000089.1, read on the forward strand.
ATGCCGAGCGCGCGGCGCGGGCCTACAAAGACATTAACCGCCTTGCATTTAAAGTGCTCGAACCGGGTGGCGCGCTGTTCACCTACTCGTGTTCGGGCGGGATCAGCGCCGACATGTTTCACAAGATCGTGGCGTCGGCTGGAGCCGATGCAGGCATTGATGGCTTCATCACAGAGCGCCTGGGCGGCGCACCTGACCACCCCATGACACTTTCATTTCCGGAAGGTGAATACCTCAAGGGACTGGTGGTCATTCGAAAATGAACCACTGGGATAAGCCGGAGGATATAGGACTCTGGCGGACTGTGGGCTTGAATACCCAGATAAACTCCCCACATTCGGCTTTGTAATTGCTCAGGTGCTTCACGCGCCGCTTTACCCGCACACCATATACCCATCATGAGCCTCATTCCTGCCACCATCCTCACGGGCTTTTTAGGCTCGGGCAAAACAACCCTGCTCAAGCGAGTGCTGTCCGAAGCACATGGCCAGAAAATTGCCGTGATCGAGAACGAGTTTGGCGAAGAAAACATCGACAGTGACATTTTGGTGACGGACACCAAGGAGCAAATCATCCAGATGAGTAACGGCTGCATCTGTTGCACCATTCGCGAAGACTTGCGTGGCGCGCTGAGAGACCTCGCTGAAAAAAAACGCAAAGGCGAACTCGATTTTGACCGCGTGGTGATCGAAACCACCGGCTTGGCTGACCCGGGACCGGTGGCGCAGACTTTTTTCATGGATGAGGAGATTGCAGAGAGTTATCTACTCGATTCGATATTGACGCTGGTTGACGCCAAACATGCCGCGACGCAGCTCAATGAGCGTCAGGAAGCGCGCCGACAGGTGGGCTTCGCGGACCAGATTTTTATAAGCAAGACTGATTTGGTGGCCAAGGAAGAGACCGAGGCGCTGCTGCACCGGCTCAAGCACATGAACCCGCGTGCGCCTCTAAAGGCGGTTCATTTTGGGGAAGTGCCGATATCCGATGTGTTTGACCTGCGCGGCTTTAACCTGAACACCAAGCTCGATATTGATCCCGACTTCCTCAAGGAAGAACACGAACACGAACACGATCATGGTCACGACGGCCATGACCATGGGCCTGGCGAGCACTGCGACCACCCGTCTCACGCCCACGGTCATGGCGAGCATGGGCATCATCATCACCACGACGACGATGTGAAGAGTTTTGTTTTCAAGTCGGACAAGCCTTTTGATGCCGCCAAGCTCGAAGATTTTTTGGGCGCTGTTGTGAATATTTATGGCCCACGCATGTTGCGCTACAAAGGAGTGCTCAATATGAAGGGCACCGACCGAAAGGTGATTTTTCAGGGCGTGCACCAGCTTATGGGCAGCGATTTGGGCCCGGAGTGGGGCCCGCACGAAACGCGGGTGAGCAAAATGGTCTTTATTGGCATTGATCTGCCTAAAGACATTTTTCTTCAGGGTATGGAGCAGTGCCTCGTTTGATTCCATGGCTGCGCTGTCGTTAACTGTCTCCCTTTTGCAACTTGGCGTAAAGTCTGCGGATATCGCTGTACACTCGCGCGCCGGTAAAAAGTCCGGTATCGGAGCCAAAATTGGCGCTCGGCGAGGTATAACAGCAGGTTGCGAAGTGATATGCAGGCCTGCTCTGCGAGGAGAAAAACCGTGATAGCTAAAACAGGGAAGGCGAAAGCGCCCTCCAAATCGGTAGCCAAGGCGCCGGCCAAAGTCGTAAAAAAACAAGTGGCACCAACGAAAACAACCAAACAAGCAGTTGCCAAAGCCGTCAAAAAGCCCGTTGCAAAGCAGGCGCCAAAGCCGGCAGCAAAGACGGCTGCCAAAACCGTTGTAAAGCCCGCCGTCAAGACCAAGGCTCAAAAGCCAGTCGCCAGACCAGCTGCAAAAGCCCCACCCAAGCCAGTGGCCAAGCCGGCGGCAAAGGTTGCACCGACAAAATCTGGTGTCAAAACATCGGGCAAGGCTGCCGCCAAGGCTACAAAACCAACAAAACCAACAAAACCTGCCAGTGTGGCCAAGGCTTTGAAAACAACCCAATCAAAGGGACCTGTGAAGGAATCCAGCGTGAAAGTTAAATCGGCAAGCGTCACTGCGGGCGCATCCGAATCCCGGGCCGCATCGGTGGCGCTAGCGGCCGTTCGGCCTTCGGTTCCCACCAAAGCAGGTCGGCCTTCGGCGCGACTCGCTTCCCTGACCGTGCCCTCAATGGCGCAATCGGTGGCTTCAACCGCCGCCAAGGCAAGCTATTTGCAGGAGGCGCCTGAGCCAGTCATCATTCCTCCATTACCGACCGCCGTCAAGAAAGATGGCAAACTGGCAAACAACTGGAA
>JAHEBY010000090.1 GCA_024642025.1 Comamonadaceae bacterium
GCGATCAACAAGTTTGACCGCAAAGGCGCGCTCGATGCGCTGCGGGACGTGAGCAAGCAGGTTCAGCGCAATCGCGAGGCCTGGACTACGCCGCAGGAGCAGATGCCGGTCTTCGGCACCATGGCCGCGCGGTTCAATGACGATGGCGTCACAGCGCTTTACCTGGCCCTGAAAGCCCGCTTGGGCGAAATGGGATTTGCCCTCAATAAAAGCGGCTCCCAAGATGCGCCAGTCAATTCCCGAGGGCTTTTGGCGCCCGTAAGCGTGCGCCACAGTACAAATCAGACGCCTGTCGTCCCAGCTGCGCGCACACGATATCTGGCCGAGATTTCGGAGACGGTTCGGGCCTACAAGCAGCGCACGGTTGAGCAGGCTCAACTTGCGCGAGAGATACAGCAGCTCAGAGCGGCGGCCGAAATGCTGAAAATCGGCAAGCCGGACAAGGCGCGCGCCGCAGAGGCTGCGTTGGATTTGGCAGAAAAACGTGAGGCGGCGCAAGACGTTTCTGCCACGAAGCTGCTCGCACAGTGGCCCACCATGAAGCAGGCTTATGGTGGCGAGGAATATGTCGTCAAAATTCGGGACAAGGAAATACGGACATCGTTGGTGACACAGACACTATCGGGCACACCAGTCCGAAAGGTTGCTTTGCCGCGCTATGAAGACGACGGTGAAATCCTGAAGTGGCTGATGCTTGACAACGTACCCGGCAGCTACCCATACACGGCGGGCACTTTTGCGTTCAAGCGTGAAAACGAAGACCCAACACGAATGTTTGCCGGAGAGGGGGACGCATTTCGCACCAACAAGCGCTTCAAGTTGCTCAGCGCCGGTATGGACGCCAAGCGACTTTCCACCGCCTTTGACTCCGTCACGCTCTACGGCAATGACCCGGACGCCAGGCCCGACATTTATGGAAAGGTGGGGAACTCGGGAGTCAGCATCGCCACGCTTGACGACATGAAGGTTCTGTACGGTGGCTTTGATCTTTGTAGCCCTGCAACCAGCGTCAGCATGACCATCAACGGTCCGGCGCCCACGATTCTGGCCATGTTCATGAATACGGCCATTGACCAAAATCTGGACAAATTCAAAGCCGAAAATGGCCGGGAACCAACAGACACAGAAACCGCGAAAATTAAAGAATGGGTATTGGCCAACGTTCGAGGCACGGTTCAGGCCGATATCCTGAAGGAAGATCAGGGTCAAAACACCTGCATCTTCTCCACCGAGTTTTCACTTAAGGTGATGGGCGATATTGCGGGATATTTTGTGCATCACAATGTGCGAAATTTCTACAGTGTCTCAATTAGCGGCTATCACATTGCAGAAGCAGGCGCAAACCCTGTTTCTCAACTCGCATTCACGCTTTCGAACGGCTTCACGTTCGTGGAGGCCTATTTGGCGAGAGGCATGCACATTGACGATTTCGCGCCGAATCTGAGCTTCTTCTTTAGCAATGGTATGGACGCGGAATACACGGTGATGGGCCGCGTGGCCCGCCGTATCTGGGCGGTGGCCATGAAAGAGCGTTACGGTGCCAACGAGCGAAGTCAGAAACTCAAATACCACATCCAGACCAGCGGGCGGTCTCTGCATGCGCAGGAAATCCAGTTCAATGACATCCGTACGACTTTACAGGCACTGATTGCGATTTACGACAATTGCAACAGTCTGCACACCAATGCGTTTGATGAGGCCATCACGACACCTACCGAAGACAGTGTGCGCCGCGCCATGGCCATTCAACTCATCATCAATCGCGAGTGGGGTCTCTCAAAAAATGAAAACCCATCGCAAGGCGCGTTCATCATTGAAGAACTGACAGAACTTGTCGAAGAGGCCGTGCTGAGGGAGTTTGAAAACATTGCCGAGCGCGGCGGTGTGCTCGGCGCGATGGAAACCGGTTACCAGCGTGGTCGAATTCAAGACGAGAGCATGCACTATGAAATGCTCAAGCACACGGGTGAGTTGCCCATCGTCGGTGTAAACACCTTTCGAAACCCTCATGGTGACCAGGTTCAGGACAAGCTTGAGCTAGCCCGATCAACGGATGAAGAAAAGCAGAGTCAACTCAAGCGCCTGAGTGATTTCCATGCCCGCCATGCAGGCGAGTCACCCGACATGCTCAAGCGTCTTCAAAAGGCTGCTATTGATAACAGCAATGTTTTCGAGGTCCTGATGGATGCTGTGCGCGTGTGCTCTCTGGGGCAAATTACCAACGCGCTCTTTGAGGTGGGTGGGCAATACCGCCGCAACATGTAGCGCGACTATCTGCCGTTACCAACTTTTAGCACCGCGCCTAGTTGGGAAGGTGTGCGGCGATTTCAGCGTCGATGCTGTCGTCGTCCAGAATTGAATCAATTTCCGCGTCGATTTCGGCGTCAAAAGCTGCACGGGCGGCAAGTTCAGCCTTGCAATAGGGGATCAAGGGCTTGTCCAGAGGGCAGAGTTTGCGACGGCGCAAACCACTGAGCTGGTGCGATTCTTCCATGGCGCGAAGCACCATCTCTGGCTCCATCATCAAAGTGAAGGGGTTCAGGGCAACTGTTTGGGTTCTCATGGCGGGCATCCTTTGTAGAGTGGCGCCTCAAAGTTGACGCCTGGGATAACTGTATGCCCGCACCTCTGGATTGTGAAGTCAGCGAACCGCCAAAGCGTCTGTAAGAAGTTGCCCTACAGTGCTCACGCTCAACTATTCGGCCTGCATCACTCGCACCTTCACGTTTTTTCCCTTGATCTTGCCAGCGTTGAGCTTGGCGCAGGCAGCCGTTGCGATGTCGCGAACCACGGCAACGAACGTGCAAAACTCTGTAACCTGAATTTTTCCGATCTGATCGCGTGAATAGGCAACACCGCCTTCGGCGCCGGTTAGCGCACCAAGCACATCGCCCGGGCGAATTTTTTCCTTGCGACCGCCAAGAATCTGCAGAGTAACCATGGGCGGAAGCAAGGGGCCATTGCCGGCAGTTGAAAGGTCTTCAACTTTGTCCCAGACTGAGGACAGGCTTTGATACTGCTCAATTTTACCGACGGACCCCATCTCGTTCATGCTGGCAAGGCTCAGTGCCAATCCCGCCTCTCCGGCCCGCCCGGTACGTCCCACCCGGTGCACATGCACCTCCGGGTCGGGGGAGATATCGACATTGATCACCGCTTCAAGCTGTGAAATATCAAGCCCGCGGGACGCAACGTCGGTTGCCACGAGAACGGAACAACTGCGGTTGGCGAACTGTGCCAGCACCTGGTCACGCTCGCGCTGTTCCAGCTCGCCGTAGAGCGCCAGTGCATGGAAGCCCTGGGCCTGGAGGTACGAAACGACATGTTTGCATTGCTGTTTGGTGTTGCAAAACGCCAATGTACTCACCGGACGGTAGTGATTTAGCATTTGTGCGACAACCGGAATGCGGCTTTCGCGTGTGACCTCATAAAAGCGTTGTTCTATCGAACCCTGCACATCCTGTTGTTTCACCTCAATGCTGACGGGTGAATTCATGAACTGGGTTGCCAACTTGTTGATGCCTTCCGGATACGTGGCTGAGAACAAGAGTGTCTGTCGCTCTTTGGGCACCTGCTTTATGACCGTGGCAATGTCTTCGAAAAAGCCCATATCAAGCATCCGGTCTGCTTCGTCCAGCACCAGAGTGTTCAGGTTGTCCAGATTCAAGTAACCCCGAGCGAGATGATCCATGACGCGTCCGGGCGTTCCGACCACGATGTGGGCACCGTGTTCAAGAGACGCCCGCTGTCCCCGCAGTGCAATCCCACCGCACAACGTGACCACCTTGATGTTGTCAGCCGCCCGGGCCAGGCGACGGATTTCTGTCGTCACCTGGTCTGCCAATTCGCGGGTCGGGCACAAAACCATGGCCTGAACGGCAAACCAGCGTGGGTTTAGCCGGGCCAGCAGCGCAAGTGCAAATGCGGCCGTTTTGCCACTGCCGGTCTGGGCCTTTGCAATCAGGTCGCTGCCCTTGAGCGCCTCCGGCAAACTGGCCGCCTGGATCGGTGTCATCGTCAGGTAGCCGAGCTGTTTCAGGTTGTCCAGCGTCGCCATTGAAAGGTCAAGGCCGTCAAAGGTCGGCTGCAAAGGCGTTGTCATCCTCGTATTATCGATGTAGACAGTTTTGGGGGCTTCCTAAAATGACTCGCTTCTCCCCGCCATTTCTACAACCGACCCATGCATATCTCATCTTCGTTTGATTCGGGTGCCATTGATGTCGTCGACGCCACTGTTCCTGGCGACATCCAGTTGCGTATCCGCTCAGACAACGCCGCTGAATTCGCACAATGGTTTCACTTTCGTCTGCAGGATGCTAAAGACCTTGGTGTCTGCCTTCGATTTTTGAATGCGGGCGCGTGTGCCTATCCAAAAGGCTGGGAAAACTATCGCGTTGTAGCCAGTTATGACCGAAAAAACTGGTTCCGCATCGAAACAACGTACGACGGTGCCGTCATGGCCGCGCAGATGACACCAGAGGCGCAAAGCGTGTATTTCGCGTATTTCGAACCGTATTCGTATGAGCGACACCTGGATTTGATTGGCACAGCCGCCAAGTGCGAGCATGTCGCTATTGTTTGCCTCGGGCAAACCGTCGAGGCGCGCGACATGAATTTATTGCGTATTACAAATGCGGGTAGCAAAACCCCTGAGGGTCAAAAAAAGAAAATCTGGCTGATTGCCAGGCAGCATCCGGGTGAATCCATGGCCGAGTGGTTTGCTGAAGGATTTTTGGAGCGACTCATAGATCAGGATGATTCGGTCAGCCGAACTCTGCTGGAGGAATGCATCTTTTACGTCGTGCCCAATATGAACCCAGACGGTGCGGTGCGCGGGAACCTGCGCACGAACGCGGCTGGAGTCAATTTAAACCGCGAATGGCAGTCCCCCACTGTTGAAAAATCGCCCGAAGTCTTTCTGGTTCGCACCGCCATGCTTCAAACTGGCGTTGACATGTTTCTGGATGCGCATGGTGACGAGGGCCTGCCGTACAACTTTGTCGTGGGCTCAGAGGGGACAGCCAGCTATTCGCCCCGCCGCGCGGGTCTGGAAGACAGGTTCAAATCCGCCTGGGTTGCCTCCTGCCCCGACTTTCAGACCAGGCATGGATACGATAAGTCTCGCCCTAGCACGGGCAACCTCAGTCTGGCGACCAACTGGGTCGCTCAGCAGTTTGACTGTCTGGCCTTCACGATAGAAATGCCATTCAAGGACAATGCTGACTTGCCGAACCCTCTGACAGGCTGGAGCGCGGAACGGTCGAAGCGACTGGGCGCCAGTGTGCGGATACCGTTGCTGACCGTCATCGACGAACTTCGCCAGGTTTCTCAGGCGTAGTAGGCGGCGACGTGGTCTTCAAAGCGCCGCTGCGGCAACGCTTCGAGGTGCCGTAACTCCGCAATTGATTCCTGCACACTGTTCGCGAATGTCGCATCCGTCCTGGCGTCCAACAGTTGTGCCAGGAATCCCGCATGATGCTCCCGGGATTGCGCCATGGCGTACTTGAAGTACCCATTGTGCTCACGTGCGGCAGCCAACACCCGTGCTGACGGGGTTAGATCGGGACGATCCACGCGTTCGCGAAGGGATTTCATGGTTGCCGCATAGGTGTTTCCGCCGTAGGCTGCGTCGAGCATCTCCACAAAGGGCTGCATATCGTCAAACAATGCATGGGCGATAGGGCGCATGGGCTGCTCGCGGTTGTGCACCAGCAGGTTGAGATCGGGTTGCCGGCCGTGGTTGACGATGCGGGCTTTGTTTTCGTCGTTCTCACCCTGTTCCCGGGCGGTAATGGGCGGACTGTCCCGAAACATGCACATCAACAGCAGTACATCTGCAAACACACTTTGCTCGGGCGCTATGCCAATGTCGACAAACGGGTTCAAATCAAACAGGCGAACTTCCACATATTCAACGCCATATTTCTTTAACGCCAGCGCAGGGCGCTCACCCGCTTTGGCCACGCGTTTTGGCCGGATGCCGGCATAGAACTCGTTTTCAATTTGTAGCAGATTTGCATTGAGTTGCTTCCAGTGATCGCCATCCCGTACGCCCAGCGCCTCATAGAAGGGGTCTGGTGTGCGGATGGCTGCCTCCAGTGCGCGTGTGTATTCCTCCAGTGAATTGAAGCTGACATGCAACTGATCCTGCGCGCGGTTCTGGTAGCCCAAGTCGCTCATGCGCAGGCTGGTCGCATAGCTGCGATACAAGGTGCCGGGCACCAGCTCCTGCAAGTCCGAACTGCGACCTTGCAGGAACGATTTGCAGATGGCTGGCGAGGCTCCAAACAGATACGGGATAAGCCAGCCATAGCGCATGAAATTGCGGATCAAACCGAAGTAGCGGTCGCTCACAAAATCCTGCATGCTGCCCTCCGGGCTGCAGCAGTCACGCAACGCGACCCAGAAAGTTTCTGGCAATGACCAGTTGTAGTGTGCGCCAGCGATCGTCTGCATATGCCGCCCGTATCGCAGGCCAAGCCCCTCCCGATAGACCGCCTTCATTTTTGCGGAGTTCGTGGTCCCGTAGTTGGCAATTGCGATGTCCTTGTCGTCACCGACCACGCAAGGCATGGAGCCTGCCCACATGACTTCGTCCTTCAGCTGGCGAGCGGTGAAGCGATGGATGTCGCGCAAAAAGCTCAACGGAAACTGAGGGTCTTGCGATGGCGGCGTAATAAATTCAAGCAGCGCCTCGGCATAATCGGTGGTGATCCATGGATGGGTGAGCTTGGCGCCCAGCGCAGCCGGATGCGGGGTTTTGGCCAGCTGACCCTCGGCATTGACGCGCAGGCACTCCCGCTCATAACCGCGGGTGATGCCGCGCAAGACTTGAGCCTGTGCGCGGCCTGAAAACTGTTCGACCGCGTCGCAACAGGTGAACTTCAACATGAATAGCCCTTACGGTGAATTGGGTCGGGCAGTATGGCAGTTTTTGCGCGACGTTGCACAAAGCGTTCGGTCAGCCAAAGTTGCAGAGGGCCTATTGACCAATAGAATCATTCAGGGAAATCACTCAGACTCATGCGAATAGCAAATTCGAACCGGAGCCCCCATGCCTAAACAGCCATTTTTGTATGTACTGAACGTTGCCTTTTTGGCCGCCACGCTCTATGGCTGTGGCACGCAGGTGACCAACCCGGTCTCCGGTCAGGCGGAGCGCTCCGCCATGAGCGAATCTGCCGAAATGGCCGAGGGGAAGAAAGGCCATGAACAGGTGTTGGCGGAATATGGCGCATTGGCAAACCCGCGGTTGCAGGCATATGTCAACGATCTTGGCCAGCGGCTGGCCAGGCAATCCCACCGTAGTGCGCTGGAATGGCACTTCACAGTTCTGGACAGCCCGGAGATCAATGCGTTTGCCCTGCCGGGTGGTTATGTGTATGTCACCCGCGGCATCATGGCTTACATGGAAAGTGAAGCCGATCTGGCTGGCGTGATCGGCCATGAAATTGGCCACGTGACGGCACGGCACGGTGCGCAACGCGCCACACGCCAACAAAACGCGGGACTTGGTGTTCTGGCTGCAGCGGTCCTGGGTGCCGTGCTGGAAAGCAAAGGCGTCTCCGGTGCAGGGCAGATTGCTTCGGACCTGTCGCAAAACGTGGCGGCTGGCTACATCGCCTCTTATGGGCGGGACCAGGAGCTGCAGGCAGATGGTCTGGGCGCAGAGTACCTCGCTCGCAGCAACTACGACCCACGCAACATGGTGGACGTGATTGGCGTGTTGAAAAGCCAGGAGCGCTTTGCTGCTGACCAGGCCCGCGCGGAGGGAAAACCGGTGCGCGAAGGCGGCAACTGGCTGGCCTCACACCCCAGCAATGACCAGCGGCTGCAAAACATTACCCAGCTGGCCTCGCAATACAAGGGCAGCTATGTTGATGAGGGGCGCGCCCGCTACCTTCAGGCGATTGATGGCATGGGGTTTGGCGAAAGCCCGGACCAGGGCCTTACTCGCGGCCAGAATTTCTACCATGCAGGGCTTGGCATTGCCGTGACGGCGCCGCAAGGGTGGGCGATACAAAATTCGGCTGACCGCCTTACGCTGATCAATGGCGCGGGCGATGCGGGCCTGATCGTTCGAGCCGTGCCCGCCCAATCTGGCAGCACACACGAAGAGATCATCCGCAATCTGATCAAGCCGCAGAGTGGCCGGGTAGATCGCACGCAAATCAACGGTTTGCAGGCCTCTCACTTCACCGGCACGGTCAAAAATGAGAGTGGGCAAGTTGCGCCTGTAGAGGTAACCGTTGTTTCCGGCCCCGCCAACAAGAGCTATCTGATGCAATACGCCGCGAAGGATGCGGCCGCGCTACAACGAAACCGACGGTCAATGCAGGATGCAGAGGGGTCTTTCCGTTCCATGAGCCCCCAGGACCGCGCGCAGGCCAGGCCCTGGGCAATCAGGATGGCGGCTTACCCGCGTGGCGGTTTTCCGGAGTTGGCCCGCCAGTCTCCCTTGACCAATGCCGAAAACCAGCTGAGGCTGATCAACGGCGTTTATGGCGCCAACGGTGGAGCCGGGCCCAAACCGGGCCAGCCAGTCAAAGTGGTGGTGCAGCAATGAGTATCACGTTTGACTATGACCTGTTCGTCATAGGCGGCGGAAGCGGTGGCGTGCGCGCTGCCCGCATGGCTGCGCAGCGCGGTGTTCGGGTTGCGCTCGCTGAAGCGGGCGGCACCGATAGCTTGGGTGGCACCTGCGTCAATGTGGGCTGTATCCC
>JAHEBY010000091.1 GCA_024642025.1 Comamonadaceae bacterium
CGACCCCACCAATGCCTGCATTTTTTTCCATAAGAGTCTTAGACACATCATGCATATGCGCCCCGGCGTCGTGTACCAGCCTGGAGCCCATTTCAAACCGTTCAACGGTCCCGCTGTTTTGCAAAAGCGTGTAAGTTACTGAATGAGGGTTTGTAAGGTGCAAAAATGCTTCCGGCGCGCATTTTGTGCGCACCGGAATCACAATGCCATCAACGCAATGGCACGCTTACAGGAGCGTATCGGCCCAAATGTTTTGTGCCCAGTTCCAGGCGTACACACCTTCGAGTTCGTTCGGGGCGCTCGAGACACCGCCCGAGCCTGCCACGGTCTTGTAGGTTTTCTCCGCTGCAACATACTGATGCACGGACGCCACGTGCACCACGAGCTTGTCGTTGACGAAGCTGTAGCAGGTGTTGGTCAACACGGGCTGCGGATTGACTTCCATGCCCGAAAGTTGGGCAACCACAGCCGCAGCCACCACTTTGCCGTGCGAGTTGGCCATGTGGCCAGACTTGGGCATGCCCGGTGCGGACAGCGTGGCGTCGCCGATGATGTGTACGTCCTTGGCGGCGGTGGATTCAAAGGTGAGGTAGTTCACATCACACCAGCGGCCGTTGGCCGTAGCCAGACCTGATTTCATGGCGATCGCGCCGGCGCTCATGTTGGGCAGCACATTGAGCACATCAGCCTTGACGTCGTTCTGGACTTCAAACTTGACCGTGTTGGTTTTGGCGTCAACCGCCAAAGCCTTGTGCGCTGGATGGTATTCAAGCATGCCCTGGTAGTTGTCAGCCCAGAACTTCTTGAACAGGGGGCCTTTGGAAGTGACATCAGGATTCGCATCCAGAATCAGCACCTTTGATTTTGGCTTGGCCTTTTTGAAGTAGCTCGCCACCTGGCTGGCGCGCTCATAGGGGCCGGGAGGGCAGCGGTATGGCGCCAGCGGGATGGAGATCGCATAGACGCCGCCGTCTGGCATGGCCTCAAGCTGCTTGCGCAGCGCAATGGTTTCCGGGCCGGCTTTCCAGGCGTGCAGGATCTGGCCAGCAGAATTGGCTGCCTGAAGGCCCTCAATGCTGTTCCACATCATGTCAATGCCGGGCGACATGATCAGCTTGTCGTAGGCAATAGTGGCACCGCTGACCAGCGTGACCGTTTTTTTGGTGGCGTCGACGCTGGTCACCATATCCCGAACGTGGGTGACCCCGTGCTTGCCACTCAGGTTGTCATAGGGCGTGGTAATGTCCGCCATGGTTTTGGAGCCACCCAACACCAGATTGGAAATGGGGCAGGAGATGAAGTTCACATTGGGCTCGACCAGAACCACGTCAATCCGGTAGTTCGACAGCAGCCGCACATATTTGGCTGCAGTCGCGCCGCCATAGCCGCCGCCGATTACGACGACCTGCGCCTTTTTGGGCAACGTGCCGGTTGTAGCGCATCCCACAACGCCCCCCAGGGTCCCGAGAGCCAGGGAAGCTTGAACAAAGTTGCGTCTTTTCATCATGGCGTTCTCCGGATTCAGCGTTTGAGGTTGGCAAAGTAGGTGGCAACAGTTTCAATCTGCTGGTCGGTGAAACCTTTGGCGAGCTGTTGCATCACCGTAGCGGGGCGCGAGCCGTCTTTAAAGGCCTTAATCTGCGCGATCATGTAATCGCGTGGCATGCCGGCCAGGGAAGGTATGGCGGAGCCGTCCTTGTTTCTTCCTTCGGTTCCATGACAGTTGGCACACGTAGCGGCCAATGCCCGGGCATGCAGGGCGGCGGCATCCTGCGCCATGGCCGAAGTTGCGGCAAATGCCGACAGGAACGCTGCGAATAGTTCAATCTTGAAGCGCATGGCTTTTTTCCTTATAAGTGGCACAACATATAACTGGGTACGAATGTAGCTGAGGAAGTCCGGGGGGTATCCCGGTGTTTACCCGATGTGTGCGCCTGTGCGAGGTGAGGTCTGTGCATTGCCCTACACGGCATATAGACTTATATTCAATCGTCCGCCGCTTTCCTGCCTCACCAAGGTGATCAAGCTGGCAGCTTAAACAAACAGTGACTTTTGCCACTGTTTAAGTTGGTGTTTCCCAGTCAACGATTCGAGACTAAAAATCATGAGACTCGATGCTTTTCTGAACGAGCATCATCTTTTTTCTGGACGGCGATATCCCACTGGGAGGTATTTTCGTTCGACCGTATGATCTGTGTGGCGACACCCTGGATTGGTTTGTTGTAACTCAGATATTGTTCGTGACACGCATCAGCCTTGTGCCTTTACGTACTCAGCTCGCCATATTGCTGGCGGCGGTCTTGTTGCCGGTGTTCGTCAGCGCCACGTGGCTGTTATACGAGCAACGGCAGGCGGCACGGGATGCGGCCCAAGCGGGTTTGCAGAACCTTACGACACATATCGCCGGGGAACTCCAGATATTTCTGAATGACACGGAAGCAGTCATGCGACGCTTTTCAAGCAGACCGAAGGTTCAGGCCATGGACACGCGGCAGTGTGACCCTGCGTTTTTCGATTTCATAGAGTTGCACCCCGAGTTCACCAACATGGTACTGCGTGACGCCAGTGGTCATCGCGTGTGTTCTACTTTTTCCGGCGAGGTGGCATTTGATTCGTTTATGGCCTTCCCCTGGTTTCGCGCCATGCTTGGCAGCGATAAGTTCCTGGTCAGTGGAGGATTCATTGGCCCGGCGAGCGACCGCAACGTTGTGATGCTGACACACCCGGTGATAAATCGTTCTGGAAAGGTATCCGGATTTCTGATGCTTCCAGTTGATCTGCGGAGGCTTGGAGACCGAATTCTTGTCGATACGCCACCGGATGCCCTGATCACTGTGGCGGACCGGGCCAACACAATTCTGATGCGGTCAGCCCAAGCTGATACCTTTGTCGGCAATTCCTTGCCAGCTATAGAGGTCGGCGTCATCAATGCTGGCAACTCTGGTGAACTTTTTGGCGCAGATGCGGCCGGACTATTCCGGCGATTTGCAGTTGAGACATTACCTTCCAGTGGTTGGCGAGTCATTGTGGGGGCGCGTGACGATGCTGTGATGGCCGCCTCCAACAAGGATTTGCTTTATGCGTTGACCGCAGCGGTGGTGTTCACGATGGCCTGGTCGTTGATGGTGTGGCGGATAGGTCTTCGTATTGTGCGACCTATTGACCGTCTCGCGAACGTCTCCGTTCAAATCGCTTCGGGTGACGTCGGGGCTCGCGTTCCAATGAGCCAAAACGGCTCGCCCGAAATTGAGACCGTTGCACGTGAGTTCAATCGAATGCTCGATGTTCGTGGTCTGGTCGAGGCGGCTCTCAGCGAGCGTGAACAGCGTCTGAGTCATCTGCTGTCCCGCACCTCCGCGGCAATTTTTACATCAGAGGCTTCGGGCGAATTCGGGATGACATTTGTTTCGGACAGTGTGCAGAATCTTCTTGGGTATTCGGCCGAAGAATTTGTCAAAAGCCCGAACTTTTGGCGTGACCATATGCACCCTGCAGACCGGACGAGGTTTGCCGAGCAAAAGGCAACTTTATTGGACAAGGACTCGCTGGTCATCGAATACCGCTTGCTTCACAAGGAAGGACAGTATCGGTGGCTGCGAGACGAGCTTCGGCTGTTTCGAAATTCAAAGGGTGTGCCACAGGAGGTCATCGGTTTTCTGGTAGACGTTACTGAAAGTAAGCGTGCGCAAGATGCTCTGCGTCATAGTGAAGATCGCTTTCGCGCCTTTACCCAGCTCGGTGCCGACTGGTACTGGGAACAGGATGACCAGTTTCGCTTTGTCATGATTGATGGCAATTTGCCGGCAATTCCTGACGGGGCAGCCACCGGCCTCGGCAAAACTCGCTGGGGCGATTCGTTTAGCGGTCTTTCTGATGCGCAATGGCAACGACATCGGGCGACGCTTGAGGCGCATGAGACGTTTCATGATTTTCAGTTGCAACGGCGGAGTCTTGATGGGTCAACGATCTGGGTTTCGATTAGTGGGGCCCCGTTTTTCGACGATCAAGGTCATTTCTGTGGCTATCGTGGCATCGGGCGGGACATCACGGCACAGAAGGCAGCGACTGAGCAGATACATACCCTTGCCTACTATGACGCGTTGACGGGTCTCCCCAACCGCCGGTTTGTAACCGAACAACTCAAGAAAGCGCTGTCGCTCCACCAACGCAATCAGCGGCTGGGCGCGCTGCTTTTCATTGACCTGGACAATTTCAAGGCTCTCAATGACACGCTGGGGCACGATGCCGGCGATATGTTGTTGCAACACGTGAGCCAGCGTTTGAAGGCGTGCGTGCGTGACGCGGATACCGTGGCCCGCCTCGGTGGAGACGAGTTCGTTGTCATGTTGGCTGACCTGGGCGGCGACCGCAAAAGCGCCGCATCGGGGGCGGAGGCTGTTGGACGAAAGATTCTTGGCACGTTGGGTCAGCTCTATCTACTCTCCGGGCGGGAGTTTCGCAGCACACCCAGTGTCGGTATAACGCTTTTCGGTCAATCTGGACACTCTCTGGATGAGGTGTTTCAGCAGGCTGACATGGCGATGTATCAAGCCAAGGCAGCCGGGAGAAATACCATGCGATTTTTTGACGCGAGCATGCAGGAACATGCGGCGCGACAGGCGGCCATGGAAGCAGACTTGGGTATGGCTATCCGCAACACGGGTCTGGAGCTGCACTATCAGCCAGTTGTCTCAGCTGACGGAAAGGTACTGGGCGCAGAGGCCCTTGTTCGATGGCAGCATCCAATCCACGGGCTTGTGGGGCCTGCTGAATTTATACCGCTGGCTGAGACCACCGGTTTGATCTTGCCGTTGGGGAAATGGGTCCTGGAGGCAGCATGCGCCCAGCTGGTTGCGTGGGCTACAAGTAAAGATACCGCGCGCCTTTCGATTTCCGTGAATGTCAGTGTGCGTCAATTCAAGGACCCGGATTTCGTTAACCAGGTGCTGGAAATACTCCACGTAACTGGAGCCAATCCTCACAACTTGAAACTCGAGTTGACTGAAAGCCTGTTGGCAGAAAACGTGGAAGAGGTCATTTCGGAAATGCAGGCCCTCAGGCCGCAGGGCATTCACTTTGCGCTGGATGACTTTGGCACGGGTTACTCATCACTGAGTTACCTCAAGCGCCTGCCGTTGAGTCAAATCAAGATCGACCGTTCGTTTGTTCGTGACGTGCTGACCGATCCGAACGACGCGGCAATTGCCCGAACTATTGTGGCCCTCGGAGGCACGTTGGGCCTTAGTGTGATTGCGGAAGGTGTTGAAACTGAAGGGCAACGCGAGTTCCTGGTCGCCTGTGGCTGCCAGATATTCCAGGGATATTTGTTCGGCCGCCCGCAGCCCATCGCAGAATTTGATGCCTTCCTGCTCAACTCGCTTGAGGCTCGTGCCCATCAACGTAATACCAGCGACCTTGCTCGCGGACAAAGCGGCTGATTTCGTGCAGCTTTTCCGCCTTGCCGTTCACTTTGTAGCGCGCCACAAACTCCACGACGCCAGCGTCTGGTGTGTGTTGGCTGTGTAATACATCCAGACCTTTCCACTGTGTGGCACCCAACTCCAGGCTGCCCGGCGCAGTGCTGGGGTGCCAGGTGTCCAATAGATAGTCTGCATTGACCAGGGCGTAGGCGCTGTACCGCGAACGCATGAGTGCCTCGGGCGTTGGTGCCGCGGCGCCCTCGTGCCACCGCGCGCAGCAGCTTGAATAAGGCGCCGCACTGCCGCAAGGACATGGAGCTCTCTGAATATGGGGCATGGGTGGGCGTTTCATTCGCCGCATGGTAACGTATCGAAGCAAGCCGTCGATCCCAATACGCTATATATAACGTAGCTAGTTAGACATGCTGGACGGGGGCTAATGGCCAATTTCTTCATATATTCAGGCTAAAACAGCCACGAAAGTCCATTGTGTTCAGCTGGTTCGAATCCCTTGTTGACCCCTATCCAGAAGCGTCGCCAGCAGTGGCCCCGGGAAATTTCTGGCAATTTCTGTGGGCCTGCACGGAAGGCACGCGTCCCTACATCGCTGGAATGACGACGATGACCGCGGCAATCGGCGCCTTTGAGGCGCTCCTGTTTGCGATGATGGGTCGTATCGTGGACTGGCTGTCCGAAGTCGCTCCTGCAGCGCTTTGGCAGCGTGAAAAAGGCACTTTGTTGCTGTTGGCCGCAGTGCTCACTGCCAGCATTGCGCTGGCAAGCTTTCAGACCTTGTTCAAACACCAGGCGCTCTCTGGCAACTTTCCCATGCGGCTGCGCTGGAACTTTCACCGGTTGATGCTTGCCCAAAGCATGTCGTTTTACCAGGACGAGTTTGCCGGGCGCATCGCCACGAAGATCATGCAGTCGGCTCTGGCAGTCCGGGATGTCTGGATGATCATGGCCGATATTCTTGTCTATGTCGCCATCTATTTTTTGACGCTGACGCTGGTATTGGGCAACTTTGATATCCGCATGGTTGGGCCCTTTGCCGTGTGGCTGTGCCTGTACCTGCTTTCCATGCGCCGGTTCGTCCCGCGGCTGGGTGAATCCGCCCGCGCGCAAGCCGATGCAAGGTCGCTGATGACGGGCCGGGTGACTGACGCCTACACCAATATTGCCACCGTAAAGCTGTTCTCGCATTCGCAGCGCGAAGCTGGTTTCGCGCGTTCTGCGATGCAGGAGTTTCTGGTCACCGTGCATCGTCAGATGCGGCTGGTAAGTGGCTTTGAGATTGTGAACCAGATATTGTCGGTGCTCCTCATTGGCAGCACGGCTGGCGTTGCCCTGTGGCTGTGGGCCAATGGCCATGTGGGCGTGGGTGCGGTAGCCGCCGCAACGGCCATGTCGCTGCGTCTGAACGGCATTTCGCATTGGGTGATGTGGGAAATGGCCAGCCTGTTCGAGCATATTGGGACTGTTCAGGATGGCATCAACACTCTGTCTCGCCCACGCACCGTGACGGACCAGCCACACGCGCAACCTCTGACCGTGCCAAAAGGCGAGATAAGGTTTGAACACCTTAGCTTTGCCTATGGCGGCCCGCGCAAGGTGATTGACGATCTGTCAATCCACATCCGCGCTGGAGAAAAGATTGGCCTCGTTGGCCCGTCCGGCGCTGGCAAGAGCACGCTGGTCAACCTGCTGCTTCGCTTTTACGATGCCAGTGCGGGCAAGATTCTGGTGGATGGGCAGGATATAAGCCAAGTGCAGCAGGATTCATTGCGTGAGCACATTGGCATGGTGACGCAAGACACCTCTTTGCTGCACCGCTCTGTGCGCGACAACCTCATTTACGGGCGCCCGGACGCCACCGAGATCCAGATGGTGCACGCCGCAGAACGTGCGCAAGCCCACGAGTTCATCCAGACGCTGGTAGACCCGAAGGGTCGGCATGGTTATGACGCCCATGTGGGCGAGCGCGGCGTCAAGCTTTCGGGTGGGCAGCGGCAGCGCATCTCCATCGCACGGGTCATGTTGAAGGATGCGCCCATTCTGGTGCTGGACGAAGCCACCAGCGCGCTCGACAGCGAGGTCGAAGCCACCATCCAGTCAAGCCTCTATCAGTTGATGCAAGGCAAGACCGTGGTCGCCATTGCCCATCGACTGTCCACCATCGCCGCGATGGACCGTCTCATCGTGCTGGACCGTGGACGGATCGTTGAAGAGGGGGACCACCAATCCTTGCTCGCAAACAAGGGTTTGTACGCGCGCCTTTGGGCTTTGCAAAGTGGTGGGTTTCTGGGTGAGGTGACTGACGATGCGCCGCTGCCAACCACAGGTTGACGAAACAACCCCCGGGGCCAACCGCGTCAGGGTTGATTGGCGCCTTCTACCCTGCGTGCGCCGTTGAATCGGGTCTGCCAGTATCTGACGCGCATATCTTCGACGCGTACTTCTGCACCGGGACGGGGCGCGTGAATGAATTTGTTGTCACCCACATAAATGCCGACATGACTGAATGCACGGCGAAGCGTGTTAAAAAAGACGAGGTCACCGGGCTGGAGCTCGCTTTTGTCGATGGTCTGCGTGGCGGCGGCCTGTTCGTCAGCGCGACGAGGCAAAATCAAGCCGACCGTCTGCTCGTACATGGCGCGTACAAAGCCGCTGCAATCAAAACCGGTCTCTGCCGAGTTGCCACCATACTTGTAACGCACGCCCAGAAATCCCATGGAGTTGAAAACCAGCTCCGAGGCCTTGTTGCTGACGGATTGACGAACCTGACCAATCTGGTCGCCCAGACGCGTGACAAGCCCCTTATCCACCAACAATTGCCCAAGGTCGTCATGCGCAGCCGTTGCCGCACTAGGCTCTGGCGCAGCCTGTGCCAATGTGGCAGACAGTGCAGCAATGATCAGCAGAATTCGCATGGCTCGGAGAATAAGCGGCGGGATTGCACAAGTCAAGTGAGAAATGGTAAGTAACTTGTTGATTTATAAAGGGAAGATTCGTATCTGTGGACGCCGGTAGCGCTTACCGCTTCAAAACTGCCAACAGGCTTTCAAAAATTTTCGCAAAACGGCTGAAGGCTTGTTCGAAAAATGCCATTAGCCCTCGACCATTATAGATAGTATGCTATATAAAAAGTAGCAATTGACAACAACAATTTGGCGAGTTTGTCAACTGCCCGTACACTGATTTACCGCTCTACAAAGGACCACACCATGACATTGCACACCGTTTGCAAGACAGAAGATATCCCGGT
>JAHEBY010000092.1 GCA_024642025.1 Comamonadaceae bacterium
CAAAGGCGTGGCGTTAATCGGGTCGGTCGCTTGTTGCCGCACCCGTACCAATGTCATTTGAAGCAGCCGGGCATCGTGGCTGGCCCGATGGCGCTGCGTCGCCATGCCTGAGGCCACCTTGTCTTTGGTGGCATGCCAGCGATCTGCTTCGTCTTCGCTCAATAGGCGGTGCAGGTTATCCAGCTTGAAACGCATGGTGCGCTCGGCGACCTCAAACAGGTTGTGCAACCAGGCGTAGTCATGTGCCCAGGCATCGGTATAGACCGTCTGGCCACCCAGCCATTCATTCAAGGAGCTGGCCACCTCCGTCGCAGGCCGGCCAAAAAGTTGCAACTGTTCGCGGGATATATGGTGAACGGCTGCAGCCGACTGATCCCAACGCTGCCAGTGCGGCTCTGGCCGAACCAGCGAGCACCATGCGCGGTTGTCTGGCGTGACCAGGCCAATCTCAATCGGGTAGCTGCCTGCGCCAAAACCCGACGCCTCAATATCAAGAACGTGCGGCGGAAATGGCTCGCTGGGCATACAAAATCAATCAGTCTTGCTGGTCAGGAAGTCGTATGCCGGTAAAACCATACCCGCCACCAACAAGATAATCAAATCCCATTCCTTGACCTTCAACACAAAAGGCAGGAAGAAGAGTCCCAGCAAAACAAGTGCTAGCAAGTTGATAAGTTTTTTAGTCATATTGAATCCGATTTAACACTTCTCACAATCAAATTGAGGTCGATGGCCCCTTAGGTGAGCCGCTTTGCGAGCCAGCGGGCCGTGCGCAGCAGCCTGGCATCGCTCCCCGCTGCACCGACCAGCTGAACGCCCAATGGCAGCCCCGCTTCGGTTTGCAACAGCGGCATGGATATGCATGGAAGTCCTGCAAATGTCCAGATCGTACACATGGCCGGATCTCCGGTGGTTGCCATCCCATTTGGCGCCGCACCCAAAGTTGACGGTGTGACGATGGCATCAAAATGATCAAAATACTCTGCAAAACCGGCAGCAGTCCCTCGCATGCGATCTGTAGCGACAAGATAATCAGACGCAAGAATGGCGCTGCCACGATTGAGCAGGTCCAGCGTTTGCGCGCTGGCCTGGCCACCGGCTGCGTCAACCAAGGGTTTCAGGTTGACCTGCATTTCCGATTCCATGACCGTTTTATGCCACGCAAATGCGTTGGACACGGACGATGGCAATGCAACGTCAGACATGCAATCTGCCAGCTCCTCCTGCAATGCCATAAACGCATCTTGCGCTTCACCGTCCACCCTGTCCCAGATGGGGGACTTGGCAAACATGAGTTTGGGCTGGAATGGTGGCTCCTCAACACAAACTTTCCGCAGGGCCATGGGAAAGATCAGTTGACCGGACTCCAGATGGTGGCCACCGATGATGACTTCGGCAACAGCCGCGAGGTCTTCAACGTTTCGCGCAAACACACCCACTTGATCCAGTGACTGCGAGCAATTGAGCACGCCGCCGTTAAATACCAATCCGCGGGTTGGCTTAAACCCGTAGACACCGCAAAACGACGCCGGGCGAATCACGGAGCCATTGGTCTGCGTGCCAATTGCAACGGGAACCATTCCAGCAGCCACTGCGGCGGCAGAACCACTGGAGGAGCCACCTGGCGTGTGACCCGGCGCCCTGGGGTTGGTTGTGCTTGCCGGATGCAAGTATGCGAGCTCAGTTGTGCGGGATTTCGCCCAGATCAGCGCCCCCGCCTCACGAAGCTTATGGACCAAGAGTGCATCGACTTTTGGTGTGCGTCCACGGGAGCCGGCATAGCCAAGCTCGGTGGGATAGTCCTGCGTATCGATGTTGTCCTTGACGGCAACTGGCACGCCATACAGCCTGGGTAACGGGGCACCGGAATTCTTCAAAGACTCCAGACGCTCAACCTGGAGATTGACAACTTCTGGCGAATAGTGGGCAAACGCGCTGACCTCAGGCTCGCTTGCCTCGCAAAAACTATGCATGCCCTCAACATAGTCCCGCAATCCCAAGCTCCCCCGATCAAAGTGCTCGACGAGCTCAATCGCACCGAGTTCATGACAATTCTTCTGCGAGTCAGCCACCCAATATCCTTCTTTTACGGTTCATATGTGCCGGTCAATATTTTCACTTCAGGAACGACGGGTCCATCACGCTGCCGTCTGATGGGACTGGTGCCTGTTGAACTGATGTGTCATTGTTGTACATCTTGTCGGGCAGCCAGCTCACCAACGTGGGTTGTACATAAATCAGCACAATCGTCAGAAGGACCATGCCAAGGAACGGGAAGCATCCTTTAAAAATGGTCCACAACTGGACATGCGGCGGCGCGATGCCCTTTAAATAGTAGGCTGACATGGCCATCGGTGGCGTAAGGAAGGACGTCTGCAGGTTCACTGCGATCAGGATGCCAAACAAAATGGGATCCACCTGAAAATGCTCAAGCAGCGGGAGGAAGATTGGCACAAAAATAATGATGATCTCGCTCCATTCCAGTGGCCAGCCCAGAATGAAGATGATGAGCTGTGCGACGATCAGAAATTGCAAGGTGTTGAAATCCATGGACAGCATGAAGTCCTTCACCACACTTTCGCCGCCAAGGTACGAAAAGATACTGGAAAAGGTCCAGGACCCTACAAATAGGTAGCACACCATGGCCGAGGTTTTGGCCGTAAGAAATACAGCCTCCCTCAGCCGCTCCCAGGTGAACGCCCGATAAACCACTGCCAGCAAAATACCGCCAAGCGATCCCATGGCCGCCGCTTCGCTGGGTGTTGCCAAGCCAAAAAGAATGGATCCCAGCACCGTCAGTATCAGCGCCGCCAAGGGCAGGAAGGCGGTCACGACCATATAGGTTGCCTTCACGAAACCGATCTGATCAATGTCTTTCGGTTTTGGGGCCAGCTTGGGGTTAATCACAACGCGGACGATGATGTACACGAGGTACAAGCCCGCCAATAACATGCCCGGAATCATGGCCGCGGCGTAAAGTTTGACGACCGACACGCCCGCCGTGGCAGCGTACACAATGAGCATGATGGATGGCGGGATCAAAATGCCCAAGGTCCCACCGGCAGCGATAACACCTGTCGCAAGCTTTTCGTCATACCCCGCCTTGAGCATCGGCGGAAGAGCCAGTAAGCCCATCAGCGTCACGACCGCACCTACGATGCCGGTGGCAGTCGCAAACAATGCACAAGTGATCAACGCAGCAACCGCCATAGAGCCCGGAATATGCCTGAGTGCCACCTGAAGGCTGAGGAACAAATTGTCCAGAATGTTGGCCCGCTCAATGATGTAGCCCATGAACAGGAATAGCGGAATAGAGATCAGCACATCGTTGTTCATGATGCTGAACGTATTCTGGGTAAAGAGGTAAAAAATGTTGTTTTCAAAGAAAGGCTGGGCCGGCTGGTAGTACGCGTAAAAGCCGAACATGAGGCCCATGCCCATCAGCGTAAACGCAATGGGAAACCCAAGAAAAATGAAAACGATAAAGAGACCCAACATCACCAGGGCCAAAACTGGACCGCTCATGACGCGCCTCCTTCCTTTTTCCCAAACTGCTGCTGCAGCGAAACTTCAAGCTCTACGACATCGTCATCCCGCGCCGGCCATTCGTTGTTGCGGATCGCGATTACGCACCGGCACATCTCGGCGAATCCCTGTAGCAACAGGGAAACTCCTGCCACGAAAATGATCAACTTCAAGGGCCAGATTGGTACACCAATCGGACTGTTGACGCTCACCTCCTGGATTCTGGCGGAATCCCAGCCATAGAAAAAGCCCGAAAAGACCAGCGCCAGCACACCAGGAAGATAAAAAATGAAGTACAGGGCCAAATCGACCTTGCCCTGAGTTGCCGGTGACCATCGGCGGTAAAGGAAGTCACCTCGCACATGCGCATTTTTTGAAAGCGTATACGCCCCCGCCATCAGGAAAAGTGAGCCATACAAGATGTAGCTCATGTCAAAGGCCCAGGACGTGGGGTCGTTCAGTACATAGCGCCTGAACACCTCGTAACAGGTCCCGGCGGTCAGCACCAGAACGGTCCATGCAAACGTGTGCCCTATCGCCTTCGACAAATAGTCAACGTTGCGTATGAATTTTTCCATAAGACCTCAAAAAAAACGGTCGCCCTCCCGAAAGAAGGCGACCAACACGTTGAAGGAGTGCGTCAAATAAAACTGCTTATGCGGGCAACTTGGTTTTGAAAACGTGCTCGAACGCCGTTCTGTAATCGGCTTCGTTGAAAAATCCATAATACGCCACGCGGCGGGCCCAGTCCTTTTGAGAGGCCAGGACTTTCTTGAAGAACGGATCCTCGTCTTCGAGCTTTTTCGTAACAACGTCCCAGGCCTTGATCTGTGCATCAAACACAGCCTTCGATGTGCGGGACACCTGCACTTTGTCTTTGACAATCAGCTGCTGAAGGTCACGTGAATAATTGTCTTGCGCAGTCCATGTGTTGGCAGAAGAAGTTGCCTCAACGGCGTATTGCAGAATGGCCTTCAGGTCAGGTGACAGTGCTTCGTACTTGGCTTTGTTGAAGATGATCTCGAAGAATTCCATCGCCTGATGGTAAGAGCCCATGGAGTAATACTTGGCCACATCCTGCGCGCCGAAACGGCTGTCAGAGGTCGGGTTATTGAACTCAAAGGCGTCAATCACGCCCCGCTCCATGGCGGGCACAATTTCGCCACCAGGCAGCTGCGTGACCTTCATGCCAAGCTCCTGCATCAAGTCAGCGGCGAGGCCCACCGTGCGGTACTTGTAGCCTTTGAGTTCGCCCGCTGTTTTGGGTGGCGTCTTCTTGAACCAACCCAGCGGTTGGGTGGGCATCGGGAATGCAAAAAAACCTTTTAGATTCAACCCCAATTTTTTCTGCAACTCTTCGTACAGAGCATAGCCACCACCTCGGTACATCCATCCCAGTGTTTGCTCGGCGTTGGCGCCGGTAATAGGTCCCGAGCCAAAAAGCGAAGCGACCTTGGATTTGCCGTACCAGTACACAGCAACCGTGTGGCCTGCATCCAGAACACCTTTACTCACCGCGTCGGTCACTTCAAACGGCTTCACAACCGCGCCTGCGGTCAAATACTCAATACGAAGCCTGCCGCCCGCCATTTCGTTCACGCGCTTCACATAGTCTTCAGCCATTTCGTTGAAGATATCTTTGGCTCCCCAAGCGCCCTGCATTTTCATGACCACTGTTGACGGCGCGACCGCAACCGCCTGCGCCCGCACCGCGGCCACCGGGGCAGCTGCTGCTGCCGCAGCAACGAAAAACTTGCGCCGGGACGCGACCGCCTGGCCAACCGGCTTGACGACCTTGTTATCACTAAAAGTCATGGAGCTTCCTTTACTTGGGTTAGACAACAATGCTTCGCAGGCTTGCGATGCATTTGGACACACATATAAGACGACCTCTAAGATAAACGAAGATACAGAGGGTGCCGATGGGGATAACCCTCGGAACATTCGGCGAGGCATGCGGTTGATGCAAAGCTGTTTTAACTTTTTTGTTGTTTGTCGCACGCGAGGGATGGCGATGTCCGTTTAAAAAGGCGCACCCCTAGACGTCAAACTCTCCGGTCCGACATTTTTCAAACTCACCCTGGCATGCCGCTTAGGCTGGTGGACCTCGCAACCTGCGATACGCGCCCGGCGTGTTACCTGTCCAAGCCAAAAAGGCGCGATGAAACGCTGGCAGGTTATCAAAACCTACTTGTGCTGCGATCGCCCGGATTGATTCCTGGGTCTTCACGAGGCGTTGAATGGCTTCATCACGCCGCATCTGGTCTTTTATTGCCTGAAACGTCGATCCCTCTATCGCCAGCTTTCTCGACAGCGTGCGACCCGACATGTACATTGCGGCGGCTGCCGCCTGCATAGAACTGTCCTTGCATTTTCCTGGGTCGAGGTAGGCGCGCACACGTGAGCTGACCGCATCATGGTCAAAGGTGACAAAAATCCAGTCATCCGGCGCGGACCGCACAAACCGTAGCAGTTCCGCCCGGGTTTTGTGGAAGCCTTGTCGAAGATGACGCTCGGCAAAACTGACGAACGTATAAGGCTGATCGAACGCTACGGGACCGGGAAACAAGTTGGCATATTCTGCAAAATGCTCAGGCCGTGCAAATCCGAAGCCAACATGGTCAACAGGCAGGTTGCGGCCGACCAACCACGACGCGAGCCCGTGACTGAGCTTGACCATCAACTCATGTCCAAAAATAGTGGGGGTCTCGCCAGGGCGCTGAGGCTTCAGGGTTACCGTGACAATTTGGTTCTGGCGCACGAAATCCAATTGGTAGTCGTCAAGCAGCAAATTCCAGAACCGTGTAAAGCGATACATGGCAACCACCAGGGACGGTGCATCAAGCATGCTCAAACCTAGATATTTGAGTGTGCCAGCTCTTATGGGGCGAGACCACAGCCCGAGCATTTCATCGCCGGTCTTGATCGATATGGCTCCGTAAAGGTGCACGAACTGCTCGCGAGTCACGCGCGCAGCTGTCTGATCGAACAAAGCTGAGGCAATGCCGGTCTCCGCGAATAGCACGTCCAGCTCCTCGGTTGACAGTAACCTCCTCGCCCCGGCAAGCATGTTGTGAACAAATGCCATTGGAACGGTTGGGCTCACGGTGGCCATACGAAGGATTTTCGAAACAGGAACATTGGGTCAAACTGCAAGTTGGCAGAATATGCAACAAAACCGGCGCGTCATGCAATGTTATCTGGAGTTACTCCACCTATCATCCGCCGTGGCATCGGCAGGTGTTAGGTGCAAAATGGCGGAAAGCGCAATGGAAATCGCAAATTGATACATGCCGGGCAAATCAATGCCGCAAATTTGTAAACCTGTAACCATCAAATTCTTACCACCATGAATATGAACGCTCCGACTGTCTTTCCGGCGCCGGTTTCGTCCTCAGGTTCAATCGCCCTGACAATGAGTCCGCGTATTCGGCGCTCACCGTTTTATGAGGCGACGGTGCGGGATGGTGTGACGCATTTCACTGTCTATAACAAAATGCTGATGCCGATCTCCTTTGGAGATCTCGGTGCCGAGCTCTACAGACTGATGCAGGGTGTGTCCATGTGGGACGTTTCGGTGGAGCGACAGGTTGAGGTCTCAGGCCCGGATGCCCACGCATGCGTGCAGTACTTGAGCGCCCGCGACTTGACCAAAATGAAAGTTGGTCAAGGAAAATACGTGGCCATGTGTGACCACGCAGGACGTCTGCTGAACGACCCCATTTTGCTCAAACTGTCGGACAGATACTGGTTTTCTCTTGCTGACAGCGACATGCTGTTGTGGGTTCGCGCAGTGGCTGCCGAAAAAGGCTTTGACGTTACCGTTTGCGAGCCGGACGTTTCGCCGTTGGCCGTACAAGGTCCATTGGCAGAGGACGTCATTGCCAGCTTGTTCGGCGAATCGGTCCGCGCCATCAAGTATTTTGGCTGTGTGGAAACGCAGCTGGACGATATTCCACTGGTTATTTGCCGCTCGGGCTGGAGCAAGCAAGGCGGCTTTGAGCTATTCCTGCGCGATGGGGCAAAGGGTGACGAGCTATGGAACCGGGTCAAAGAAGCTGGACAGCCCTTTGGTATTGGGCCTGGCGCGCCGAACCACGTCGAGCGGGTAGTCAGCGGCTTGCTCTCCTGGGGTGGCGACACCACGCCAGACAGCAACCCGTTTGAAGCCAATATGGGCAAATATGTAGACGTGGACACACCTGTTGACTACATCGGAAAAGCCGTTTTGCAGAAAGTGGCCAAAGAAGGGCCGGCAAGGCTATTTGTCGGGATGCTGCTTGATGGCGACGCGCCATCCGCTTGGCCATTGACCGAGCGTATTCCTGTTACGTCCAACGGCAAGCAGGTGGGCACCATGTCTGCCGTGGTGTATTCGCCGCGCATGGCCCGCACCATTGGACTGGCACAGATCGATCGACTGGTTGTTGAGTCGGGCGTTCGCCTTGAAGTTCACTCGCCGCTTGGCGTTCAAGGCGCGGTCACGACGCCACTTCCGTTTATCTGATTCCGGCGCTCATATAGTGGGCGCGTCATAGTTGACGCAGGGCCTGACGTAGCGCGGCACCGATCTCGGGCTTGTCGGCAAAAGGGTCAGTTGGGTTGCGGGCCTGAAGGATATCCTCCAACCTTGTTTGCACCGATTGAATCGCCTTGGGGTGGCTGTAGATGTAGAACCGGTTCGCCGCCACAGCGTCAAACACAAGCTGGCCAACATCGGCGGCAGAAACCTTGCCTGATCCAACCGCTTTGTCCGAATTGACCTGGCCGATAAGCTGACTTTTTGTTGGCTGTGCACCCGATTCCTTCAAGGCGGCCGGACGGTTGCGATGGCTCTGGCTGATACCTGTTGGAACAAAAAACGGGCACAACACACTGGCGCCAATCTGATCGGTCACCAGCGACAGATCCTGATACAAGGTCTCGCTGAGCGACACCACGGCATGTTTACTGACGTTGTAGACCCCCATGTTAGGCGGATTCAGCAAGCCGGCCATGCTGGCTGTGTTGACAATGTGGCCCCGGTAGGCGGGGTCTTGCTGGGCGGCATCGAGCATCATGGGCGTAAAGACCCGAACGCCATGGGCAACACCCATAAGGTTGACGCCAATCACCCACTCCCAGTCTTTGACAGAGTTCTCCCAAATCGACCC
>JAHEBY010000093.1 GCA_024642025.1 Comamonadaceae bacterium
GCCGTCTGCCGCACAAGGCATTGAAGCCGAGGCGCTTCGCCTGCTGGCGCTAAAAGACTCAGCGTCGCAGGATTCGAACCAGACAAGGTAGAACGCCCGAAACGATCCCGATCCCCGTATAATTTGCTATGTGTTATATAGCAATAAAATGATGATGGACGGGGGTTATAGGCCAATTTAATCAAGCCTTTTAGCTTAAATTACCCGCCCTGCCTCAATCGTGATGCGCCGCTGACACCGCTCGGCAATACCCCGGTCGTGCGTGACCAGCACCAGCGTGGTACCGAGCGCCTCGTTCAGTTCGAACATCAGCTTCATGATGGTTTCACCAGTCGCAAAGTCCAGACTGCCCGTTGGCTCATCCGCCAGTAACACGGCGGGCTTGACCACAAAGGCCCGCGCCAGCGCCACCCGCTGCTGTTCGCCACCGGAAAGCACCTTGGGATAGTGGCCAAAACGCTCGGCAAGCCCCACATGGGCCAACATTTCAGCCGCAGCCTTGCGGGAATCCTTGCGTCCGGCAAGCTCCAGCGGCAGCATCACGTTTTCAAGCGCCGTGAGGTTGCCCAGAAGCTGAAAGCTCTGAAAAACAAAACCCAGCTGTTCGGCGCGCAGCGCTGCACGGTCATCCTCGCTCATCGCAAAGAGGTCCTGCCCGGCCAGCCTTACGGTGCCACGACTGGGCGTATCCAGCCCCGCGATGATGGACAGGAGCGTACTTTTGCCCGAGCCAGAGGCGCCCACTATGGCCACTGTTTCCTTTGGCGCCAACGAGAAATGAATATCGCGCAAAATATCCAGGGTGCCCGTTGAGTCGGTGACAGACTTGAAAACATGGTCAACGGCAATAATTGCAGGGGTATCCACACGATTGTTGGCAACGTTTTTGACAGCCAAAGCGGCATCGGCATTGAATTCAGACATGAGACTTTCTTTATCCATACGGCACTGTATCGCGGCCTGCCTGCTGTTGTCCGGCATGGGGGTTTGGGCCGCAACTAAACCCCCAAAGGCTTCAGCACCCTTGCCTGCACCTGCCACCATTTTGATTGTTGGCGATTCGCTCAGTGCCGAGTATGGCCTCAAACGCGGCACCGGCTGGGCGGCGCTGCTGGAGCAGCGCCTGCAGGCCGAAAAGATCAATGCGCATGTCATCAACGCAAGCATCAGTGGCGACACCACTGCGGGTGGACGGTCCCGCCTGCCAGCTCTATTGGCCCAGCACAAGCCGACGCAGGTGGTTCTGGAGCTGGGCGGTAACGATGCCTTGAGGGGCTTGCCACTGAAGCTCACAGAAGACAATTTGACCCGCATGACGCAGATCGCGCAAAAGGCGGGCGCCAAAGTGCTTCTGGTTGGCATGGAGGTTCCGCCCAACTATGGCGCCGATTACGCCGCACGTTTTGCGGGCACATTCAAAACTGTGGCGAGTAGCACCAAAGCCGGATTGGTGCCATTTTTATTGAAAGGCGTGGCGGATGTGCCCGATTCATTGAAGAACTTCCAGAGCGACCGCATCCACCCCAACGAAGCCTCGCACCCCACCATATTGGCCAACGTATGGCCCGAATTGAAGAAGCTGCTGAAATGAACAGGCTGAATCCATGAGTCTGACAGCCCTGCCCGCTGACGAGGTCATTCGGCGCTGGAACGAGTTCGACACCATTGTGGACGCCCGCACCGAAGACGAATTTGCAGAGGACCACCTGCCCGGCGCCGTCAATTGGCCTACGCTGGACAATCAGCAACGCATCACCGTTGGCACCACGTACAAACAGGTCAACGCCTTTGAGGCGAAAAAGATGGGGGCTGCCATGGCGGCACACAACATCTCACGTCACATCGAGCGGGATGTTCTGGACAAGCCCAGGGACTGGAAACCGCTGACCTATTGCTGGCGGGGCGGCAAGCGCAGCGGCTCACTGTCGCTGATTCTTGACCAGATCGGATTCAAGGTCACACTCATTGAAGGCGGCTACAAGGCGTTTCGGGCGGCGGTGGTGCAGGACATTCCTCGCCTCGCCGCACAGTTTGACTGGCGTGTAATCTGCGGCACCACAGGTTCAGGCAAAACCCGCCTGCTGCAAGCCATCACCAATGCAGGGGGGCAGACTCTCGATCTTGAAGCGCTGGCCAACCATCGCAGCTCGGTTCTGGGTGCCATTCCCGGCGTGCCGCAACCGACCCAGAAGCGTTTTGACACCCTGATCTGGGACCGGCTTCGCCAGCTGGACCCGACACGACCTGTTTTTGTAGAGAGCGAAAGCAAAAAAGTTGGCAACGTTGCGGTGCCAACCGCGCTGATTGAAGCCATGCGCGCGGGCAACTGCCTGAACCTTGTCTTGACGGACACCGAGCGCGTCAAGCTGCTGATGGAGGACTATGATTTTTTTGTGAAAGACCAGACCTTCTTCTGCAAGCGGCTCGAAGCGCTGCGTGAGATTCGTGGCAAAGTTGTCATTGATGCTTGGCAAGCTGCGGTCAAAGCGGGAAACATCGAGTCAGTGGTGCAGGAGCTTCTGACTACCCATTACGACCCGGTTTATGTTCAATCCATGCAGAGGAATTTCCGGCACTACGCAGCTGCCAACGAACTGCGCCCGGCCAGTCGCGACATGGCGGCTTTTAATGAAGTTGCTCGATCAGTGATCCGGACGGCTTGACGCTACAGGCCGATATCAAACTTTATCCGCCCGACTGGCCGCTGTTTTGAGAGTCGCCTGCCACGTCGGCACCATCGTCACCCTCGTGGCTGTCCGGTTCTGGAGCGTCGCCAGCCTTGCGCTCAGCTTTTTGCTTGAGCTTGTCCTCTTTTTTCTTCTTCTTTGCCAGTTCCTTCTGACGTTTCTCGTATCCGTAGTTTGGAGTTGCCAATGTTCGCTTTCAGTTTGATGGCACCACTTTAACATCTTCGTCCAGCCACTTCACCGAGCCACGATAGGCGTGCCAGCTTGCATGGCCGAGCCAGGGGCCAATAACCAGTAATCCGCCACCCCAGGGCATCAGCGCCAGCGCCACCAGCCCGGTTAGCAGCAGGCCCCAAAGCAACATGACCGCAACGTTTTCAAACACCACCTGCAGGCTGGCGATGGCTGCGGAGATGGCGTCAGTGTCGCGGTCAAGAATCATCGGGATCGACACAACCGAGACGCCAAAAACCACTGCCGCAAAGGCCCCACCGACCAACAAATAAACAATCAGGAACTCCCAATTCTCGGGGCTGAAAATAGCCTGTACTACGCCAGTGGTAGACGGCATGCCGGTATTGAAAAAGACGGCGAACACGACCAACGATGCCCTACCCCACAATAGCTCCAGCACAATCAGCACCAAAACCAGCATCGCCATGCTGCGCAGGTGACTGTCCCAGCAGGTCAGTGATGCGCCCAAGGCATTGGGCAAACCCTGCTCTCTGCGTCGGCTGACTTCGTACAGCCCCATCGCTAGAAAAGGGCCCACCAAAAGGCAGCCCGAAGCGATGGACATGGTGTATTCAGGCTTGTTGCGAAAAACGGCACCCAGAAGCAGCGCCATGACCCAAAAGCACAAGCCATAAAAGAGTGCAATGGCCTTGGCGTCCAGCAGGTCACGCCAGCCGGCAGCCAGCCAGCGAAACGGGTCCAACAGGCTCAACTCCGAGATTTTTTTGGTTGGTGCGTCGTGCTTGGGTGGCACGTATGGCGGGACAGACCCACCTCCCTGGCCGTCTGGATTTGCTAACTGATCGGTCGGGCCATGCATAGCCTTGAGGCTATAGAAGTCGAAAGATTACGGCTATACAGGTAAATACCGACCCGATCACGTGGCCTGTAAAGATTAGCAGGGTGGCCGCGCGCAGCCTTGCGCGATTGTTTCGGGCGACCCGTTACGACAGCGCCCCGGCAAGCGCATGCTCAAGGTCGGCCTGCAGGTCAGCCGCCACCTCCAGCCCAATGGAAAACCGCACCAGCGTGCCTTCGTGAAGATGCTGAGGCCGGGTGCCGCGCATTTGAGCGAGGTCATAGGGCACGACCAAACTCATGGGGCCGCCCCAGCTGTAGCCGATTTTGAAGAGCTTCAGGGCATCGCAAAACGCATCGACCCGGTCTCGGCTGAACCGGGCATCCACCATGACGCTGAACAGGCCGGCCGCGCCGCCAGCCCCGCTTTTGCAAAGCGACTTCCAATTCTCATGACCGGGCGAACCCGGCAGGGAAGGATGCAGCACCTGGGTAAATTCGCGCCGCGTCTGACTCCATGTGGCCAAAGCGCGGGTTGTCTCGTCGTGAGCACGATAGCGCAGCGCCATGCTGGGTAGCGATCGCAGAACAGCTTCTGCGTCGTTCGCGCCGACTCCAAGGCCCAAGCGCATATGGGTCAACTTGAACTTCATGGCCAGCGAGTCACTTCGTGTGATGACGCTACCCATCAACACATCGCCGCCCCCACTTGGGTATTTGGTCAGAGCGTGGACCGACACATCGACGCCGAGCGGGGAATCTGCGCCCGGCATCAGGTCAAATGGCGAGAACGCGAGGCCTGCGCCCCATGTATTGTCCAGCGCAGCGGTGACGTCACGAGCCTTGCAAATTCTGACCATTTCACACAGGTCGGGAAACTCCAGTGTGACCGACCCAGCCGCCTCCAGCCAAACCAGCTTCGTATGAGTCGATATTTTGGCCGCCAGGTCCTCTGGGTTCATGGCGTCATAGAAACTGTGGCTGATGCCGAATGCCTTGAGCTCTCCCGCTGCCAGCACTTTACTGGGGCCGTAAGCGTTGTCTGGAATGAGCACCTCGTCGCCGCTCTTTAGCAGGGACAACGCCGTGAGCGCAATGGCGGCCAGGCCACTTGGTGCCAGCACGCAATGCTTGCCGCCTTCGAGCGTGCACAGCCGCTCTTCGAGCATGTAGGTTGTGGGTGTGCCGTGCAGCCCATACGTGTAAGCACTTTTGTCTTTCCATTCAAAGTTCCGCATCGCCGCGACATTTGGAAAGATCACGGTGGACGCCTTGAACACGCCCGGCTGCGGCGCAGCAAAACCCTCAGGGGGCAAGTAAGCGTGGTGAATCAGCGAGGTGGTGAGGTCTGTCATGGGATTAAACGCAAGAGCGGCGGAGCGTGGGAGCCATTTTCCGCCGGGCCGCCCCAAGGAAAATCAGGCCCCTCGGGGGGCAGCGACCCGCGCAGCGGCGAAGCGTGGGGGTCATGTGTTTCAAACACTCCATTTCTGGATCAGCTGCTCCGGGCGCATGGCGTCGTAACCCTCAAAGGGCTGGTGAATCCATGGGTTGGTGGGCAAGAACTCCACAGAATAATCTGGCGTGAAGGTAGACAGTGCCTTGGTCCAGATCACGGCGCTGCGCAGCTCGGTGATGGGCGCATAGTTGTTCTTCAGCTGGTTGATAACGGCGTTGAGTGTGTGGCCAGAATCAGCCAAATCGTCGACCAGCAGCACTTTGCCTGCAATTTCACCCTTGGGCGTGGTGATGAAGCGCGCAATGTCCAGGTGGCCCTGAACGGTGCCGGCATCAGACCGGTAGGAGCTGGTGGACATGATGGCCAGTGGCTTGTCGAACACACGGGAGAGGATGTCGCCGGGGCGCATGCCACCGCGGGCCAGACACAGGATGGTGTCGAACTGCCACCCCGACTGGTGGATTTTGATGGCCAGCTTTTCGATCAGGTTGTGGTATTCGTCATAACTGACGTAGAGGTGTTTACCATCTTCTGTCAACATCATTTTGCTCCTGATTTAATAGCTTTGTATGCATATTTGATGGGGGCTAAAGGCCAATTTCATCATGAAAAAAGGCCGTTTACGGCTCTCTATCGGTTCAATTGGCCAGAAACGGGTGGCGCATCAATATGGTGTGATCACGGTCCGGGCTGGTGGAAACCATGTGGACCGGCACTCCGGTAACCTGCTCGATACGCTGCAGGTAGAGCCGCGCGTTGGTGGGCAGTTTGTCGAACTGCGTCACACCAACCGTGCTTTCGCTCCAGCCCTCCAGCGTTTCATAAAACGGTATGCAGCGCTCGATGTCGTCTGCGCCTGCGGGCAAAATATCAACGCGCTGGCCGTCCAGCTCGTAACCGGTGCACAGCTTGAGCTCCTTGAGGCCATCCAGCACGTCCAGCTTGGTGATACACAGGCCGGTAAGGCCGTTGACCTGGGCCGAGCGCTTGAGCAGGGCCGCGTCAAACCAGCCGCAGCGGCGGTAACGGCCGGTCACCACGCCGCGCTCGGCGCCCACGGTGCTCATGTGATAGCCGGGCGTGCCTTCCTTTTGCCACTCCAGCTCGGTCGGGAAAGGGCCACCGCCCACTCGCGTGCAATAGGCTTTGGTAATGCCCAGCACGTAATGCAGGAGACTTGGGCCAACACCGGAGCCCGCAGCCGCATTGCCCGCCACACAGTTGCTGGACGTTACAAACGGATAGGTGCCATGGTCAACATCGAGCAATGTGCCCTGGGCACCTTCAAACAACAGGTTGACGCCAGCTTTGTGGGCGTCGTTCAGCTCGCGCGACACGTCAGCCATCAGGGGCTTGATCAGCTCGGCATGCTGCATGGCATCGGCGTAGATCGGCTCAAACTCCAGCGCGGCCGCGCCCAGGTATTTGGTCAGCACGTAATTGTGAAGGTCAAGCAGTTCGCGCAGCTTGGCGGCAAACCGCTCGGGGTTCTTAATATCTTGCACGCGCAGGGCGCGGCGGGCGATTTTGTCTTCGTAGGCGGGACCGATGCCTTTGCCCGTGGTGCCGATCTTTTCTGCACCACTTTCACCACGCTTGACCTCGCGCGCCACGTCAATCGCTTCGTGGAAAGGCAGTATCAGCGGGCAGGCCTCGCTGATGCGCAGACGCGAGCGCACCTCCACACCAATGGCTTCGAGTCCGGCGATCTCTTTGAACAGGTGCGCGCAATTCAGCACAACGCCGTTGCCGATGTAGCACTTGACGCCTGGGCGCATGATGCCG
The DNA here is from genome assembly GCA_024642025.1 of Comamonadaceae bacterium. Classification (GTDB taxonomy): domain Bacteria; phylum Pseudomonadota; class Gammaproteobacteria; order Burkholderiales; family Burkholderiaceae_C; genus Egaibacter. The sequence continues at coordinate 6,964 of JAHEBY010000093.1, forward strand.
CTTGGAATGAGGTTTAGCGCCGTCTTGACGCCGTTGATCACCAGCGTATGCCCGGCGTTGTGACCGCCTTGAAACCGAACCACGCCGCCGGCGCTTTCGGTCAGCCAGTCGACCAGCTTGCCTTTGCCTTCATCCCCCCATTGGGTACCTACCACGACGACATTGCGACCTTGCGTTGCTTTCATGTTTTCAATCTGTTTGAGAATACCTAAATGGCTTGAACGACCCAGTGGCCGCCAGCCTCGATGAGTTCGCGATCGCAATGGAACTCGTCAACCTCGCTCTCGTGGCCAGGCAACATGCAGACCACCGTTTCACCGCGGGCACGTAGCGCCTTGACCGCCCGAAGCAACTCTGGCGCTTCGCCCCACGGGGCGCGGATGGCCGCATGCAAATTGCGTGGGGGTACTGCGGCGACCAGCGCTTTGACGTCCAGGCTGAAACCGACTGCCGGCCGGCTACGCCCGAATACCGCGCCAACCTCGTCATAACGCCCGCCGCGTGCCAGTGCATCGGCGGCTCCAGCGGCATAAATGCTGAATCTTGCGCCGCTGTAATAGGCGTAGCCACGCAAGTCCGCCAGGTCAAAAGTAGCTTTTACGCCCTCCAGATGGCTGGCCAAATACTTCAAGGTTGATAGCGCTTCACGCATACTGGAAGAGGGCTGTAGTGATTTTTCGGCTTCAAAAAGCACTTTATTGTCGCCATAAAGGTTTACCAATACCTGCAGGTCTTTCTGGGCCTTCGCCGGAAAGTCTTTGCTCAGGTTCGCCAACTCACTGGCGTCTTTGGCCGCCAGCGCGGCGTGCACTCTCCGTAGCGCGGCAGTATCAAGCGCCAGGCCAGATAACACGGAATGGACGATGCGGGCGTCGGCCAGATCAACGTGGGGCGACGGCACCTTGGCAATACGCAGGCAATCCAGCGCCAGCAAAAGGGTTTCAAGGTCGGCCTCTATGCCGGCATGACCATAAATTTCAGCACCAAACTGCAGTGGCTCGCGCGTTGCGTGTGGAGCGCCGGGGCGGGTATGTAAAACAGGACCGCAGTAGCAAAGGCGGGCCACGCCGCTCCGGTTCAGAAGGTGGGCGTCAATGCGGGCAACCTGCGGTGTGCTGTCTGCGCGCAGACCCATCATGCGACCCGATAGCTGATCAACCAGCTTGAAGGTTTGCAGATCCAGAGCCTCACCGGTGCCAGTGAGCAGGGATTCAAGGTGCTCGAGCAGTGGGGGCATCACCAGCTCATGGCCATAGCTTCGGGCCATGTCCAGGAGATCCCGGCGGACTTCTTCGATGTGGCGAGCCTCGGAAGGCAGTACATCGGCAATGTGATCCGGCAGGACCCAGGCGGACATGTGATTGAGCAGTCTGTTAAAACTGCGATTTTACCGGGCTAACGAGCTCAAACCTGAAGGATGCAAACAGAGTATGAAGATACTCAGGTCAACCACCAGATCAAAAATGCACCCGAAAGAATGCTGCAAAGGCCGAAAAACCGGACTTGTCCGTCATTGAGCTGAAGAATCTGGGCAAACATGCGTCGCCACCCCGACGGCGACGCAAACGGAAAAAGGCCCTCGATGATCAACACGAGGGCCATGGCCAGCCAGAACGTATCGCTATCCAAGTGACGGGCCCCAGCTATCGTTTGGCTGGCGCCGCAGGGACAGCCGGATTACCGCGC
>JAHEBY010000094.1 GCA_024642025.1 Comamonadaceae bacterium
AGTTTCTCAGCCACCAATTGGGGGAAAAGTTGCGAGCCAATGTCGTACACCGTGTTGGGCGGCACCTTTTCCAGCAATTCTGGTTCGAAAATGTAAATGCCGGTGCTGGCCCAGGTGGACCAAGCCTCTTCAGGCCGAGGTTTTTCCTGAAACGACTGGATGCGCCCGTCATCGCCGGCGACCACAATGCCATAGGCTTGCACATCCTGGCGTGGCACATCCGCGGCCACCACACTGGCAATGGCACCCTTGGCTTTGTGTTCGGCCAATGCTGCCGTTATGTCCAGATCAATCAGCGCATCGCCGCACAGAACCAGCGTGGTTTCATCAAAAAAACCGCTGAAATCCTGAATGCGCCGCATGCCTCCGGCTGAACCCATCGGGCGTGGCAGGATATCCCCATGATCACGTACGCCCTCATAAGAGTACCCAATCTCGACGCCCCAACGGTGTCCATCGCCGAAATACTCTTCGATTTTCTGATGGTGAAACGCGACGTTGACCATGATTTCGGTAATGCCGTGACGTTGCAGGTGCTCAATCAGGTATTCCATGACCGGTTTGCCAAGAATGGGCACCATGGGCTTGGGCAAGTCCCGAGTCAGAGGGCGAACGCGGGTGCCTTGCCCAGCCGCCAGAATCATTCCTTTTGCCATGTTTTCGTTTTACTCCCAATTTGTGGGCTGGCCCCTCAGTGTGGCTCCATGACGCTTCCAGCTGCAGCGTAGCCCATGGGGTTTTTCTGTTGCCACCGCCACGCATCTTCGCACATGGCTGGCAGGCCACGCTCGGCTCTCCATCCAAGCAGTTGCAGCGCCAAGTCTGGCTGGGCGTAACAGCTGGCGATGTCGCCGGTTCTGCGTGGGCCAACACGATAAGCCACCGGCTTTGCACTGGCTGCCTCAAATGCCTTGATCATCTCCATCACGCTGTAGCCGTTGCCGGTGCCCAAATTTAGGGCCACGCATTGCGCTTGTTCGCCGAGCATTTGCACGGCCTTTACATGCCCAATAGCCAGATCGACCACGTGGATGTAATCGCGCACGCCAGTGCCGTCAGGCGTGTTGTAATCGTTGCCCCACACGTTAACAAATTCACGTCGGCCAATGGCGACTTGCGCCACAAACGGCAGTAAATTGTTGGGCGTACCCTGAGGGTCTTCGCCAATCTGCCCGCTGCTGTGGGCCCCTACCGGGTTGAAGTACCGCAGAATGCCGATATGCCAGGAGGAGTCGCTTTGAAACAGATCGCGCAACATGTCTTCGATCACCAGCTTGGTCTTGCCATACGGGTTGGTGGCCGACAGCGGATGTGATTCGGGTATGGGTAGCTGCTGAGGCGCGCCATAAACGGTGGCAGAAGAGCTGAAGACCAGCGTTTTGACCTTGCACTGCGCCATCGCTTCAAGCAGCCGCACGGTGCCCACCACGTTGTTATCGTAGTAGAGCAGCGGCTTTTCTACCGACTCGCCCACCGCCTTGAGCCCTGCAAAGTGAATGACGGCGGTGGCGCCGCTGTTTTTCAGGGCCTGCGTCAACTCCGTGAGATTGCGCAGGTCACCGTGAACCACCTGAAGCGATTTGCCCGCGATGCGCTGAACCCGCACCAGAGCCTCGGGCTGGCTGTTGCAGAAGTTGTCGTAAACCGTGACGTCAAAGCCAGCATTCAGCAATTCCACACAGGTGTGCGACCCAATGTAGCCGGCACCACCCGTTACGAAAATCTTTTGTCCTGACTTGGTACTGATCATTATTTTAATGTAAGAAAAGCGGCTTCAGCCCTTGTGAAATATACGGTGATAGCTATAAAAAACATAGTGAAATGTTTAACTACCAAACGCGACCCCTGCAGCGTCTTTGGCCGAAAGGGACGGCGTCATGCCGGCCAGCGGCCAGTTGATGGCCAGTGTGGGGTCGTCCCAGCGGATGCACCGCTCAAACTGCGGCCCGTAATAGTCCGTGGTTTTGTACAAAAATTCTGCTGTCTCAGATAACACCAGAAAACCGTGCGCCAGACCCGGCGGGACCCACAACTGGCGCTTGTTGCGGGCCGACAGCAATTCCCCAACCCATTTTCCGTAGGTGGGTGAGCCGGGCCGAATGTCCACCGCCACGTCAAACACTTCGCCAGCGACCACGCGAACGAGTTTGCCCTGTGCCTGCTCTGTTTGGTAGTGGAGCCCGCGTAGTACGCCTTTGGCCGACAGAGAATGGTTGTCCTGCACAAACCCGAAGTTCGTTCCAGTGGCCTCGTTGAACGCGCGTTGATTGAAGCTCTCGTAAAAAAAGCCGCGCTCGTCGCCAAAAACCTTGGGCTCGATCAGCAACACATCGGCAATGGCGCAGGGTGTAACCTTCATCAATACACCTTTTCCTTCAGCAGGCGCAGCAGGTATCGCCCGTAGCCCGACTTGGCCAGCGGCGCCGCCAGCGCTTGCAACTGGGCGTCATCAATCCAGCCGTGGCGCCACACAATTTCTTCCGGCGCGGCCACTTTGAGGCCTTGCCGGTTTTCAATGGTGTGAATGAACTGGCTAGCCTCAAGCATGGATTCGTGCGTGCCAGTGTCCAGCCACGCGTATCCTCGCCCCATGGTTTGCACGTCCAGCGTGCCTTGCTCCAGATACAGCCGGTTGAGATCGGTAATTTCCAGTTCGCCGCGGGCAGATGGTTTGACCTGTTTGGCCAACTCCACCACTTGTTGGTCGTAAAAGTACAGCCCCGTGACCGCATAGCGCGATTTGGGTGCCTTGGGTTTTTCTTCCAGACTGATAGCCCGTCCTTTGGTGTCGAACTCGACCACGCCGTAGCGTTCTGGGTCTTGCACGGCATAAGCAAACACTGTGGCGCCTCGGGTCTGATGGTTGGCCTTGTGCAGCAGGGTGGCGAAGTCATGCCCATAAAAGATGTTGTCGCCCAGCACCAGCGCACTGGGCGCATCACCCAAAAAGGTTTCGCCAATCAGGAATGCTTGGGCCAAGCCGTCTGGCGATGGCTGCACGGCATACGAAATCTGCATGCCCCAGGCTGAGCCGTCGCCCAGCAGTTGTTCGAACCGGGGCGTATCTTGCGGCGTGGAAATAACCAGCACTTCACGAATGCCCGCCAGCAGCAACACACTCAAGGGGTAGTAAATCATCGGCTTGTCGTACACCGGCAACAGCTGCTTGCTAACCACCTGCGTGGCGGGGTACAGGCGCGTGCCAGAGCCTCCGGCCAGGATGATGCCTTTGCGTTGGACGGCTTGATTTGAAGGATTTTCCTGAGTCGAAGTGGATGCCATAAATATATTTCGCGAATCGTGCTTTCGCTTATTGTGTGGGCGTGATTTCCTGCAGCATGCGCTTCACGCCATGTTGCCAAGGCGGCGGCACCAAGCCAAAGGCGGCCCGCAGCCGGCTGGTGTCCAGTCGGGAATTGAGTGGTCTCTCGGCCGCTGTAGGGTAGCTGGCGGTGCTGGTTGGCGCCACGTCGGAAGGCCCGGCCTTGAGTGCCCATCCCGACGCGAGGGCTTGCTCGATCACGAACTTTGCGTAGCCGTGCCACGTGGTCTCTCCTGCAGCCGCGCAGTGATACAGGCCAGCCAGCTCTGGCCGTTTCATGGCGGCCTCGATCGCGTGGGCTGTTACGTCAGCCAACAGTTCGGCCGAAGTCGGCGCGCCAAACTGGTCGTCGATGACGGTCAGTGAATCGCGCTCCCCAGCCAGGCGCAGCATGGTCTTGGCAAAGTTGGCGCCGCGCGCGGCATAGACCCAGCTGGTTCGAAACGTCAGATGGTTGGCGCAGCTTGCAACCGCCCGTTCGCCTTCGAGCTTGGTTTTGCCGTAAACACTCAACGGGCCGGTAGCGTCGGACTCCCGCCAAGGCCGGGTGCCGCTGCCGTCAAACACATAGTCGGTCGAATAATGAACCAGCCATGCTCCTAATTTAGTAGCTTCTTGCGCAATAGTGGCAGGGGCTAACGCGTTAATTTGCCTTGCAACGTTGGGCTCCCCCTCGGCCTTGTCCACCGCAGTATGGGCTGCTGCATTGACGATGACTTGTGGCTGAACGCGACGCACGGTTTCTGTCAGACCAGCCAGGTTGCTGAAGTCTCCACACAGCTGACCGGGGTTTTGAGCGGCATCAAAATCCAGCGCCACCAACTCGCCCAGCAGGCCGAGGCTGCGTTGGAGCTCCCAACCTACCTGGCCGCCGCGCCCGAACAGCAAAATCTTCATGATGCCTTTTTCATGTCGCGCTGCGAGTGGCCGGTCCGACGGCCGCAGTTGCGCCATGGCCTGCGCCATATTGTTTGGCAAGCCAGTCGCGATAGCCGCCGCTTTGCACGTTGGCCACCCATTCCGGGTTGTCGAGATACCACTGCACCGTCTTGCGGATGCCTGATTCAAAGGTTTCCGCTGGCCGCCAGCCCAGCTGTGCTTCGATCTTTCGGGCGTCTATGGCATAACGGCGGTCGTGTCCGGGGCGGTCAGCCACAAACGTGATTTGCTCCCTGTAAGACTTTCCGTCTGCACGCGGCTTGAGCTCGTCCAGCAGATTGCACAGCGTGTGCACGATGTCCAGATTGGGCATTTCGTTCCAGCCCCCCACGTTGTAGACCTCGCCCGGCACGCCAGCCTGTAGCACGCGCCGGATGGCACTGCAATGGTCCTTCACATACAGCCAGTCGCGAATCTGCTGGCCGTCTCCATAAACCGGCAACGGCTTGCCGGCCTGCGCATTCACAATCATCAACGGGATGAGCTTTTCGGGGAAGTGATACGGGCCGTAATTATTGGAGCAGTTGGTGGTGAGCACCGGCAGCCCGTAGGTGTGGTGATACGCCCGCACCAAGTGGTCGCTGGCCGCCTTCGAAGCTGAATACGGGCTGTTGGGCTCGTATCGATGGGTCTCGGTAAATGCGGCTTCGGTTTTGGCTAGCGAGCCATATACCTCGTCGGTCGACACATGCGCCATGCGAAACCCGGCTTTTGCTGTGGCGTCCAGGGAGCCCCAATAAGCCCGCACACATTCAAGCAGCGTGAAGGTGCCCACAATATTGGTCTGGATAAAGGCGCCCGGGCCGTGGATGGAACGGTCCACATGAGATTCGGCGGCGAAATTCACCACTGCGCGGGGTTTGTGCTCTGCCAGCAAACGGTTTACAAGCGCCGCATCACCAAAATCACCATGCACAAAAATATGGCGTGAATCACCGTTCAGCGAAGCCAGATTCTGCAAATTCCCTGCGTAAGTGAGCTTATCCAGGTTGATGACTGTCTCGTCAGACTGCGCCAGCCAGTCCAGACAGAAATTGCTGCCAATGAAGCCGGCACCGCCGGTAACAAGAATGGTCATGGAAGTCGGGCTCGCTACAAGGTGGTCACGAATAATTGGGCCGGCCTGTTGAAGGTTTTCCGCCTTACTGTAATGCCTTCGCAACAGGGTTTTTCGCCAAACGGGCGTCTTTCGGGTACACCACGGCGTTTTCTCATCGCTGGTTTATGCGCCGCCGGACTCCAGCGAAGACGCGGCGTGCTGGTCCTGCCCCAACGCAAATACCAGTTGCTCGAGAGTCTCCTTCAGCTCGGTTTTTAGCGTGTGTGGCGGGTTGATGACGAACATGCCACTCGCAGGCAAACCCGGGCGTTGTGTTTCACCCGCAGCATCAGTCGTTAATTTGCTTGATTTAACGGTTAAAGATGCGTTCAACCAGCTTCTGCCAGCTTTTACGGCAAGGGTTTTGAGCTTTTTGGGCAGGTCGTGGGCTTCAGGGCGCGGGATGATCGGGTACCAAACCACATAGGTGCCAGTGGCAAAGCGCTGCAGGGCGTCACCGATCATGGCCGGTACCCGCGGATAGTCTGATTTCACTTCGTAGCTGGGGTCGCACAACACCAACGCCCGGCGCGATGGTGGTGGCAGGAACTTTTTCAGGCCCTCAAACCCGTCCTCCCGCAACACCGCCACTTGCCGGCCCGCGTCCAGTTGGGCAATGTTGGCGAAGAGCGTTTTGGAGTCGGTTGGGTGCAGCTCAAACAGCTTGAGTTTGTCGCGGTCGCGCAACAGGCGCTGAATGATGAAAGGCGAGCCCGGATAGACCCTCAGGCTACCGCCAGAATTAAAACCCGCGACCAGATCCAGATAGTCTTGCAAGACAGGTGAGATTGGTTGGGCGGCGGCTTTCTGGGGCTTGCCAGATACCTCTTTTTTGTTCGCCGGGTGAGTGCCAGACGGCCCGGGCCCGGGGCCGCCACCCCTCTGGTCGCCTGTGAGGCCCGTATTTGCTACTATATTAATAGCTGATTGTGAAGATTTCACGAGGGCTAGCGGCCTATTTTGCTTCGAAATCAGCTGAAGATAGCCTTCTTGAGCCTCGCCGCTGGTCTGGGCGTAGTCGCCATCCAGGCGGTACAGGCCAGCCCCCGCGTGGGTGTCAAAGACGGTTAGCGGCGTGTCTTTTTGAGTGAGGTAGCGCAAAATCGCCAGCAAAACCGTGTGTTTGAGCACGTCGGCATGGTTGCCGGCGTGAAAGGCGTGGCGGTAACTGAACATTCCGCAATGGTAGCCTGAACGGCCGATCCCGCCGTATAATGGAAGGCTTCGCAGCGAATTTGTGGCTCCGCGGCGAAGCCGCTCTAAGTATCGTCCTGCATCTTGTGTGAATGGACTGTGCGCCGAGTAGTTCCCACCTAAGAGATTCCCAAAAGAGGAACACCGACCGTGGAAAAGAGCCCTCCAAACCTTCTTTGAAAAGAGAAAACTCATGTCAACTTTCAGCGCAAAACCCGCTGAGGTCGTGCACGAGTGGTTTGTGGTTGACGCGACCGACAAGGTCCTCGGACGAGTAGCCAGCGAAGTTGCTCTCCGTTTGCGCGGCAAACACAAGGCCATTTACACGCCTCACGTCGATACCGGTGACTTCATTGTCATCATCAATGCAGCCCAGCTGCGCGTTACAGGGGCCAAGTCCCTGGACAAGGTGTACTACCGTCATTCGGGCTATCCCGGCGGTATTACGGCCACCAACTTCCGTGACATGCAAGCCAAGCATCCTGGCCGCGCTTTGGAAAAAGCCGTCAAGGGCATGCTGCCAAAGGGTCCTTTGGGCTATGCCATGATCAAGAAGCTCAAGGTGTACGGTGGTGCCGAGCACCCGCACACTGCTCAGCAACCCAAAGTGTTGGAAATCTAAGGAGCCTTGAGATGATTGGTGAATGGAACAATGGTACCGGCCGTCGCAAATCCAGCGTCGCCCGCGTATTTCTGAAAAAGGGCTCCGGCCAGATCGTTGTCAATGGCAAAGCCATTGAGCAGTTTTTCGGGCGTGCAACGTCCATCATGATTTGCAAGCAGCCCTTGCTGCTGACGAATCACGCTGAAACCTTCGACGTCATGGTCAACGTGGCGGGCGGTGGAGAATCCGGCCAGGCTGGCGCGGTACGTCATGGCATTACCCGAGCCCTGATCGACTACGACGCCACCCTCAAGCCCGAGTTGAGTCAGGCTGGTTTCGTGACGCGTGATGCGCGCGAAGTGGAGCGTAAAAAGGTCGGCTTGCATGGCGCGCGTCGCCGCAAGCAGTTCTCGAAGCGTTAAGCTGGCTCATCCGGATTTTGGCTTCGGCCTTTTCATGATGCAGTGTCAAAGCCGTCTCAGGTTCGCCCGGGCGGCTTTTGCCTTTGTGCCCTCACAGCGGCCTGTAAACGGTAGCCAGCCCCTGGAAATATGCGATTTCGACTCCTGCGTCGCCGGCTTTCCCTGACGAGTCCGCGCGTCGCTGTTCGCAGCGCAATGCCGTGGATGTTCCGCTGGGTGCTGGCGGCCGTCGTGCTCGGATTTTGCGCCGCCATCGCTTTATGGGCGTTTGAGTTTGGCAAAGACATCGCGGGTCTTGATGGCCGGACAAAAGAAGAGCTGGTCCAGCTGCGTGCCGAGGTGGTCACCGTAAAGGCCGAGCGCGACAAGGCGCAATCCATTGCGAACACTTCCGAGACTATCTTGACAGCGGAAAAGGCCGCGCACGAAGAAGTTTTAAACCAAAACCGGCTGCTCATGGTGGAGAATGCGGGGCTTCGAAGCGACCTTGGCTTCTTCGAAACGCTCATTCCTACTGATGGCAGTCAAGGCATGGCCATCCGCGGATTGCAAGCTGCAGTTGAGGAGGGTGGGGTGCTCAGGTGGCAGGTTCTGGTGATGCAGCCTGCCAAGAAGGCTGCCGAGTTCTCAGGCAAGCTGGATTTGACCTTCACGGGCCTGCAAAATGGCAAACCCTGGATCGGCAAGCTGGCTGGAGGTGCCCGATCAATCAAATTCAAACAATACAGCCGGTTCGAGGGCGTGTTTGACGTCCCCCCCCAAACGGTTGTACAAACGGTATCGGCCAAAATTCTGGATGGCTCCGCTACCCGTGCAGAGCATACGGTCAAACTTTGATGTCAGTACACAAGGAGAAAACCATGTTCACCAGTAAGAAACAACCCCCCATCAAGAGTCTGATTGCACACG
>JAHEBY010000095.1 GCA_024642025.1 Comamonadaceae bacterium
CCCCATCCTGAAACAGCAGGGATACGCGGTGTTAAGTCCGCAGGGGCTCCAGGAGGTCTCGGGATGCCGCCTGGAAAAGTTGAACCCTTGGCGCTCGGGTTGGGATGACTTGCCGCCAGACACTTACCTGAAGGACGGCGGTCACTATCGGCGACGCCGACATTCGTGTTTCGTACTATCTGGCGATTCGTTAGAGCAGGTTGGACATCGGGCGCATTGGCAACCGCTCGACTACAACGCCTTGCATGGTGGCATGGAGCGCTGGTTCGAGCCCATGCTTGCGGACCTCGTTCTACAACCTGAGTGGCAAAGTCTGCTGCGTTGGCTTGGCCGCACGGCTTCTGCACTAAAGGCAGAGCAGACCTGGTATGTCGAGGCGCATCAGTTTCGAATAGATACGTCAGATGGCATTGGACGCCCGACGCCTGAAGGAGCGCATCGGGATGGCGTGGACTTGGTCGCCGTTATTCTGGTGGGAAGGCAGGCTATTAAGGGCGGTGAAACGCGTGTGTTTGAAGCCGACGGCCCCAACGGCCAGCGGTTCACTTTGACTGAGCCCTGGTCGGTGCTGCTCCTGGACGACGGGAAGGTGATCCACGAATCAACACCGATCTTGCCGACCGGTCAAGGCGCACACCGTGACACGCTGGTGCTGACCTACCGATCTCACGGCTTCCAGGGGCTGGCAACCACGTAGACAACAGCGGAGGCAATTGGCGATGCTCACCCACGCTCAAAAATTGCGGCAATCCCCTGGCCGCCACCGATGCACATGGTAACCAGGGCGTAGCGGCCCTTGATGCGTTCAAGTTCGTGCAGGGCCTTGACTGTGATCAGCGCTCCCGTGGCGCCAATCGGGTGGCCCAGGGAAATGCCAGACCCGTTGGGGTTTACCTTGGCGGGGTCCAGCCCGAGGTCTTTGCTTACCGCGCAGGCCTGCGCTGCAAAGGCTTCGTTAGCTTCGATGACATCGAGATCCTTCACGGTCAAGCCAGCATTCTGCAATGCCTTTTGCGTGGCTGGCACCGGGCCGATACCCATGTACTTTGGGTCGACACCAGCATGTGCGTAAGACACCAGTCGTGCCATGGGGATGAGGCCTCGTGCCTTGGCAACACCGCGCTCCATCAACACCACGGCGGCTGCCGCGTCATTGATGCCGGAAGCATTCCCGGCAGTCACAGTGCCATTGTCCTTGGCAAATACGGGTTTGAGTTTGGTCATATCGGCCATCGTGCAGTTGGGCCGGTAGTGCTCGTCGGTTTCAAATACCGTGTCTCCCTTACGGCTTTTGAGAATCACCGGAACGATTTGGCCCTTGAAGTAACCTGATTCAGTCGCGCGCTGTGCGCGATTGTGGCTTTGCACCGCCAGCTTGTCCTGGTCTTCTCGCGAGATTCCCCACTTGGTTGCGATATTCTCCGCGGTGACACCCATATGTATGTTGTGAAACGGGTCGTGGAGGGCGCCAACCATCATGTCAACCATCTTCACGTCGCCCATACGGGCTCCCCATCGGGTATCCAGCGAAGCGAACGGTGCGCGACTCATGTTTTCAGCGCCGCCACCGATTGCAATGTCCGTATCACCCAGCAAGATGCTCTGGCTGGCACTCACGATGGCTTGCAAACCCGAGCCACACAGGCGGTTGACATTGAAGGCGGGTGTGCCATCAGCGCATCCCCCGCGGATTGCTGCTACCCGTGACAGATACATGTCTTTAGGTTCCGTGTTCAAGACATGGCCGAACACGACGTGACCGACGTCGTCGCCTTTCACGCTGGCACGTTTCAGGGATTCGACGACGACTTGCGCTGCCAGGTCGGTTGGCGCAACATCCTTCAAGCTTCCGCCAAATGTACCAATGGCGGTGCGAACAGCACTTACAACGACTACTTCACGATTCATGGTGTTTTCTCCAGATGGGTTTTCGGGCGATCCGCAAAGTTTGCATCGCTATGGTTTCACTGGGCTTACTGGCATGGAATCCCAGGCTATTGACTTCGGGGCAAGCATCAAAATGTTGGCGTGGAGCTGAAGCTGAGTTTGCGGCCATTTAGTGGATGCTTGAACTGCAAACTGCTCGCGTGCAGCAAAAGTCTGTCTGCCCGAGCTTTGACTTCTGCACTGGCGTAAAGTGAATCACCCAGTATGGCGTGCCCCAAGGCCTTCAAATGCACACGCAACTGATGTGATCGCCCGGTTACGGGAGCCAGCTCAACTCGGGTGAACTGCTGATCGTCGCGAAATCTGGCAGAGGTCATGACCGCCTCTCCGCAAGTGGTTCGCCAATGAGTGAGACTGGGCTTCCCTACGGTCGCATCAATGATCCGCAATGGGCGATTTGGCCAGTCCAGAGCGATTGGCAAATCAATCGATTGCCAGCTTCCATTGTCCGGCTGCAGGCAACCGTCAACGACAGCGATGTATCGTTTTTGAACACTCCGACAAGCAAATAATTTACTCATGACCCGTTGAGAAAATGTGTCCCGTGCCATGACCATCAGCCCCGATGTGGCCATGTCAAGTCGGTGCACGACCAGGGCGTCGGGAAATTGGTCTTGAACACGCTTGCTCAGACAATCCTGCTTGTCATCTCCGCGTCCCGGCACAGACAGCAGTCCGGCTGGTTTGTCCAGAACCAGCAGCGCGTCGTCGCCATAGATAACCCGCAAATCATTGTTTGCCATGTTCTCGAATGTTGTCCTGAATCAGGGTCTGTACGATCTCACACAATTCCTCGACGTCGTTGGGTTTGTGGATCAGCGCTTGCGCGCCTTCGGCTCGGGCGCTTTGTTCAATTTCAGGGGTGACATAACCAGATGCCAGTGCCACGGGCAAACCCGGCCGTATCATCCTGGCCTCGCGCAGCAGGTCAACGCCGCTGTAGCCCGGCATGTTGTAGTCTGTCACCATTAAGTGGTAGACCTGCGGGTCGGCTCGCAGTGCGGTGGCCGCCATGTGGGGATCGGTGAATGTGGTGACCTTGAAGCCTCGTCGGGTTAATACCCGTTCCACAAGGAAAACCAGGGCCTGATCGTCATCAACGTACATGACGTGCTCGCCTCCACCCTGAACTGTTTCAGGCTTTTTGTCTTCCTTCTCGATAAGTTCACCTCTGGAATTCAGTGGTGGGAAGTACAAGGTGAACGTGCTTCCCTTGCCGGGCTTGCTTTGTACGCCCACGGTACCCATGTGCGTGCGCATGATGCCATGCACCACGGCTAGTCCGAGCCCGGTGCCTTGCCCCACAGGCTTGGTGGTGAAAAATGGTTCGAAAATTCGGCGCAGTGTTTCCGGGTCGATACCTGCCCCGCTGTCCTTCACGGCCAGCCGTACATGGTCGCCGCGGGATGTGCTGCGCCGCTCAGATATGGTCGGATCGAGCGGCGGGTTCCCCAGCTCGATGGTGATTGACCCGCGCTCTTTGCCAATCGCTTGCATGGCATTGGTGCACAGGTTCAGCAGCACTTGCTCAATTTGGGTCTCGTCAGCCAAAACCCGGTGAATACCGGGGTGAATCACCAGGCGCAAGTCGATACTTGGAGGCAATGTGACCTTCAGCAGCCGCATCGTTTCATGAATGATGCCGGCCAGCTCTACGGGTTTACGCCGCGGCGGTTCGTTTCGACTAAACGCAAGGATCTGGCGCACCAGATCGCGGGCCCGGCGCCCGGCCTTTTCAATCTCTATCAAACTGACAAACGCTGGCGACTCAGCGCCCGCATCCATCTTGGCGAGCTCCACGTTGCCCAGTATGGCGCTCAGAATATTGTTGAAATCATGCGCGATACCGCCAGCCATGGTGCCAACCGCCTGCATTTTGTGCGACTCGCGCAACTGGGCCTCCAGCACGTTTCTCTGAGTCTCAACTTTTTTGCGGGCGGTCAGGTCACGGGCGAATACAGTGGTGATGTCGCCGTCGATCCGGCGTTCAGTAGACACACTTACTTCAAGCGAAAGCAGTTTGCCTGCGGAGGTGCGACCCTCCATCTCGCCCAGCTGGGCATGGGTTGCACTTCTGGAATAGGTGACCAGGTCCAAGGTCTGCGGCAAAAATCGTTCCAGTCTGCTACCCAAAGCTTCTTCGGGTGGACATTGAAACAGGATCGCTGCAGAGGGGTTGAAGACTGATATCGTCGCGTCGGCGTTCAAGCAAATGATGGCATCAAGGGATGAGTTGATGATGGCTGCCAGGCGTGATTCACTGCGACGCAACTCCTCATTGCGCTGACGCAGTGCAACGGCACTCGCCTGCAATGCTTGCCTCTCTTCCAGTAGAGGGCCCTGATCGATGATCGCGCAGATGAAATGCGCCAGCTCGCTCTGGGAGTTATCAAGGCGGGCCACATGCAAATCACCCGTAAATGGGCCGTGGGATCCACCCGCAAAGACCAGCTCATTGCTCTCACTTGTTCCGTCAAGCTTGGCGGCGGAAATGGCAGTTAGAACCTTTTCGGAGTATTCCGTGTCTACCAGCGGCAACAGAAAATTCAACGCCGGATCGCCCTCGGAAGGGCGAAACATGGCCAAGGCCATCGCATTGCTCTCAAGGACCAGGCCGCTTTCATCAACCACCATCAATGCCAGTGGAACATTGGAGAAAAGTGTCAGAAACCGTTCCGAGGCACCTTCTGCGGCGAGTTGGCTATAACGCAGGGCCTCGTTTTGAATCTCCAGTTCCGCCTGGTATTTGCGCAAGTCTTCAACCATCTGGGGCAGTACAAAGCCATCTGCCAACGCCCGCGGAGACGGGTGTTTTGGAACTCGCGATTGATCGGACCGGTCCGCCATCGTGAAAGCCGCTATTTCTTCAGCTTTCCGCGCGCAGGAATCACGGTGGTAATCGTCGGCCGGACGGCGTCGGGGGACACTGGCTTTGGCGGCGACGTGTCTTTCTTGGGTTTCTTGACCATTTTGTTGCTGTTTTGCTGACCTTTAGCCATCATTTGCTCCTTCGTGAGTGGTCGCCCGCAGAACCGGGACCACTTATTATCCGTCGGAAGGAGGCTCCTATTTGAGGCGACAATGAGCGGTTCATCACTGATGGAATAATCAGCCGAAGCCATCCCGTCGTCATGTCAAACAGCACCATATACCCCGTACGCATTGCTTCTTTCGTCGACGCTCAGGCGATTGCCGATATTCACGCAGAGTCCAGCCTGGCCGTGCTTCAAGGCATGGCCAGTGCGGGCACCCTCAAGGCGTTGCCTGCTGGCCACGGCCCAAAATATTGGCGCGAAGCGATTGAGTATGGTGAGCCTCAAGTCCATGTGGCTACCCATGACGATTCCGTTGTGGGTTTTGTTGGGTTTGATCGATCGCGGGACAAAGGTACGCCACCCACCACTGGCGAAGTCTGGTTTATTTACGTGAGTCCGGCGCATTGGGGAAAAGGCGTCGGGCTGGCGCTTTGGGATGCGGCACGTGAAGGTCTGATCGAGGAAGGCTGCACGCACGTGACGATATGGCTGCGTATTGGCAATGAGCGCGGTATGCGGTTTCATGAGCTCGCCGGCTTCAAGCGGGAGATGTCCAGCGCCAAAACCGTGCCACTAGGGGATGGCCGGGTTGAGGAAATCCGCCTCAAACGCAAGTTGTCGTGATTTGGCCGTCAGCGCTGCATCGTGGGGGTGTTTTGGTTTACGGCGTCGGGCGAGCCAGATCCATGGTCCAGTAGAGGCTGTATGTCGACGAGTTGTTGCGCACGCAGGCCACCGCAACATCGCGGAATGATGGGTTCATCAAGTTCTGGCAGTGACCGGGGCTGTTAATCCAGGCCGTCATCACGGCCTGGACGCTGGTTTGCCCTGCCGCAATATTTTCACCTAGGGCGGTGTAACTGTAACCAGTAGCCATCACGCGCTGTGCCATGGTTCTGCCGTCCAGGCTTGTATGCGAAAAGTAGTTGTTTTGGGCCATGTCAGTTGAATGATTCGTGGCCGCTTGCAGTAACCGGGCGTTCCATGCCAATGCGGTCGTGGCCGCGAAATTGGTTGTCCCGCAGATTGCGCCGCTGGAGCGCAATTCATTGACGCGCATCAGAATTTCGGCCTGAATGCCGCTTGCCCCGTTGAGGTCACAGCTTGCACCCGTTGACGCTGCTGGCGAGGCTGGCGATGTCCCGGGGGACGGGGCTGGACTCGGAGTCGACGTAGAAGCCGGGGTAGGCAGTGGCGCGGTTGGCGCGCCTTTCAACTCAGCATCGCCACCTCCGCCACACCCGGCCAGGAGGGCGCATATGAGCGACACAAACAAATGAGCCGCCGTGCAATTTCGAGGTTCAAAAAGCATGAATTGACAGATGGAGGCGTCGGCAGGATTCGTTGATTTTTGCAAGCTGTCAGTATGCCAACTCGGCCGACACCGGGACGGATTTGATGATTTTGAGTGTAAGCAAACGTACACCTATCGCTACGGCAGGTTTCAGTGATTTTGGGTAAAAATTTAACCCTTGTTTTTGGCCATCAGCCCCCGTGTGTCGTGCGCTTGTAGCTATACAAATGGTAGTTATATGAAAGTGGTCACGGAGGTTGGCCCGCCGACTTCGCAGGGTCAGATCAAGCTGGCGCCGGCGCAAAAAAGCCCACAGAACCTCAATTCGCCCAAGGGCCAATGATCAGACTTCGCCGCCAAACTTCTTGGTCAGGTTGGCAATGTACTTGTCGACCAGCTTCTCGAATTCAGACTCCACCACAGGGACCACAATCATCTTCATGAGGCCCGGCAGTGGCACCGCTACGTCAGCATCGATTTTCAGTTCGATGAGGGTGGATTTTTTTTTGTCCGTGATCTTCCAGTTTCCACTAACCAGCGCATTGCCCACGCCCTTTACGGGTGTCCAGACGACCGTACCCTTGGTTTTGTTGGCAACATATTTTGAAGCGTAAATGGTTTGAATGTTCACCTGCGAGGTGCCCACTTTCTCCATCTCCCAGCGGTAGACGCCTTCGCCCATATCGACAAGTTGGTTAACCTTGGGAAAATGGCTTGCCGACGACGGAACGTCAGACAGCAAATCAAAAACGTCTTTGGCGGATGCCTTGACTTCAAATTCGTAACCGAGGTCTATGGAAACATTGACGGTCATTCGATTCTCCTGTGCTGGTTTAATTTTGATAACGAAAGCAAGTCAGCATGCTAGCGTGTTGTGAACATTCTTGACATTTGCACTCTGTGCACAATACTTCCCAATAGACACTTGCTGAGAGCAAACGACCCGCCGAAAGACTAGTTTCGCCAGCGCAGAAGCGCTCGCACAAATCCGTGGTCACTGCGTGTATCGTCGCGGCCCTCATGCAGGTGGTCATTGAAATAGTCAACCCGCCGGACTTCTCCGCGCGAGAACTTGGAGGATTTGACCAGTTCTTCGCTTACCCATATCTGGTCCAGCGTATCTGGCCAGCCCTGATGGATAAAGGAATAGGCCACATCGCGTAGCAGCCCACCCTGGCTCTGAACATCGTATGCGTTGAAGAGCGCAGTATCGCGCGCGCTGCGATCATACGCAATCGCCTGAGTGGCCGCCACCATCTGCGACGTAACCGCATGGGGAACGTCATTGAGATCCCCCATCATGATTAAAGGTTCGTTGGTGTCGCTTAGCAAGCGCACCACCACGCTGCGCAATGCTGCCGCTTCAGCCGCCCGCATGACCAGCGAGCGCAATATGCCGCGCGATGCCACGTGAGGGTCTTCGCGGTTTTCCAGTGGATCACCTGCATCGTCCTGCAAAAATTTGGGACGCTTGCTTTTGAGATGAACCACCAATACATGCAGCGTCACGTCCGGCTTCAGGGCAAGTTGAACGTGGAGCACCGGCCGTTCGAATTTCACGTGGGTGCCAAGCTCAGGTACGGGCACGATATCCCGTTCATCGAAAAGGTCAATTGAATGGACTTGCTTGACGGGCAGGCGGGTGACAAGCCCGACTCGTGGCGTTCCCAGGGCACCGTCCTCGGCACCGGGCACCATCACGCTGCTGTAATGCAGTCCGCTTCGTTGAACCGCATATTTCAGGGCATCTGCGTCCCAAACCTCTTGTACAGCAAGCACGTCTGCATCCAGCCGAGCAAATTGCGCTCCTAGCCAGGCGCATTTGGCTTCATATTCTGCGGGCTTGTACGGATCGCGGTTGTCGTAATAAACCCTGTTCGGCAGGGCAAGATTCAATAGGTTGGCAGTAGCTACGGTCAGAAGTGTGTTGTTGTCATTGATGGCTTGCATGGGGCATTAGCTTGGGCCCGCACGCACCTTCTGTCAAGCTTGATTCTGCGCGTCAAGGTTCAAACGAATTGGCAGCTGTGGCCTGGTCCCAAATCTGTTGCGGGATATGCGTTGAGAGCTTGTGTACCGCTAGGTCGACCAGATCGACATGAATCTCGTGTCCGATGAACGGCAACACCTCGGCTGTTACGTCACCACCCAAATCACGTAACCGAATCCCTGCCTGAACGGTGTGGGTGTAATGAACCGAGTCGTCAGTT
>JAHEBY010000096.1 GCA_024642025.1 Comamonadaceae bacterium
GGCCGCCTCACGCACTGCTGCCAGCGCCTGCGACCGGTCGTGCACGCGACCCAGCACCTTGAGGTGCCGGTCGTTAAAGCTTTGCACGCCGATGGACAGGCGGGTAACCCCTGCGGCCCGAAATGCCCTGAATCGGTCCTTCTCAAATGTGCCGGGGTTCGCCTCGAGCGTGATTTCGCAGTCTGGAGCGAGCCGCAACCTCGCCCGAATGCCACCAATCATTTGATCGATCGTCTTGGGAGAAAACAGGCTGGGCGTTCCGCCGCCGATAAAAACAGTGTGCACCGTTCGGCCCCAGATTAAAGGCAGCGCGGCCTCCAGGTCTGCCATCAGGGCGTCCAGGTAGCGCTGCTCCGGCACCTCGGCCATGCGGGCTTCATGCGAGTTGAAATCGCAATAGGGGCACTTGCGGATGCACCAGGGTATGTGCACATACAGCGACAACGGTGGCAGCGCCGCAAGCTGCAGTGTGCCGGGGCGCATGTAATGCTGAGGGTCTTTCAGCGGCACCGGCTGGGCGGCCTCGCTCCGGTCGGGAACGATGGGGATCATGGCGTTGTTAGCCAGCGCTCCCGGATGAGTTCAACCATGCCTCGGGCCGCCTGGCCACGATGGCTGATGCGGTTTTTAAGGTGCGGTGGCAGTTGCGCAAAGGTCATGTTTAATTTAGGAACCCACATGACGGGATCAAAACCGAAACCGTTGGCACCCACGGGCTTGCGCGCGATTTCTCCGACGGCGCGGCCTTCGGAGATCAGGGGTTCCGGGTCTTCTGGCGAGCGCACGCCCACCAACGTGCTCACCAGGGCCGCCCGCCGATTGTCGATATGCTGCATTTGCTCCAGCAAGGCTGTTACGTTGTTGTCATCGCTTTTCGGGTAGCCAAACTGGGTTGCGTAAAAGGCGGTATCAACACCAGGCAGGCCATCGAAGGCGTCAACACACAAGCCGGCGTCGTCGGCAATGGCGGGCAAGCCTGAATGGGCGCTGGCATTGCGCGCTTTGGCCAGAGCGTTCTCGACAAAGGTTCTGAAGGGCTCTTCGGCCTCGGGCACGCCCAACTCGGATTGGGTCACCATTTCCACGCCCAACGGGGCAAACATGGCTTGCAGTTCGTTCAGCTTCCCGCGGTTGTTTGTTGCAAGAACAATTCGCATAAATTATGCCTTCAGCCCTCTATTTATATACGTCAACAGCTACTATTTTAATAGTGATTGACGTTGCATTTCAACCAGTTCGGTAATGCCTTTTTCGGCCAGAGCCAAAAGGGAGTCCATTTCCTTGCGTGAGAATGCAACACCCTCTGCCGTGCCTTGAACTTCCACAAAATGTCCGGCCCCCGTCATCACTACGTTCATGTCGGTGTCGCAAGCCGAGTCTTCGATGTATTCAAGGTCAAGCAGTGCCGTGCCCTGCACAATGCCGACCGAGATCGCCGCAACGTGGCCTGAAATCGGCGAAGTCTGCAACTTGCCCGAGGCCAAAAGGGTGTTGACCGCATCCTGAGCGGCCACGAAGGCTCCTGTAATGGCGGCAGTGCGGGTGCCCCCGTCGGCCTGGAGCACATCGCAGTCCAGGTGGATAGTACGTTCACCCAGCTTTTTCAGATCAAAAACAGCACGCATGGAGCGCCCGATCAGGCGCTGAATTTCCTGGGTCCGCCCGCTTTGCTTGCCGCGCGAAGCCTCGCGGTCACTTCGCGTGTGGGTTGCTCGCGGCAGCATGCCGTATTCGGCAGTGACCCACCCTTCTCCACTGCCCTTTTTATGGCCTGGCACCTTTTCTTCAATAGATGCTGTGCACAGCACCTTGGTCGCTCCGAACTCGATCAACACCGAGCCCTCCGCATGGATGGTGTAGGCGCGGGTTATGCGCACCGGGCGCAACTGGTCGGCAAGGCGTGCGCCACTGCGTTGAAACGTGCTCATATTGCTTTCTTGATGGACGACGGTCCCAGCCGGTAGGCTGGTTCGAACGCGACAGTTTAGCCGCGGCGGGCTGCGGTCCGCTTGATGGCGTCGTTGATCTCCGCGATCGAACGCTCGATTTCGTCGTCATTGAGGTCATCAACGCTGGTGTCGAGCCAACCTGCCTGTACGGTAGAGGCAAACACGCCGTCGTTCATTGAGGTGGTGGAGACGGTACCCATCATCGAATCATTGGCGTCGGGCGTTTCCCACTCAAAACCTATCACCGTCACGTTGTCACTGGCCGAGCCAGCTTTTTGCAGGGCTTTTTCGACCAGATCCGGTGCGGCCTGGGAAATGGGCTTTTGTCCCAGTTCATAGACAATTTCAATGTCGTTCAGGCTGCCCCAGAGACCATCTGAACACAACAAAACCTTGTCTCCCTGCTTCAACGTAACAGGCCCGGTCAATTCATAGACTGGCTTGCTTGGCGAGCCAAGGCAGGTGTACAGCACATTTCGATTGACACGCCCAGGCATGCGCCGCGCAATGGCATCGGTGACTTCCTGCTCCATGTATGAGTGATCTCGCGTACGGGCCAACAACTCGCCTTGTCTGACAAGGTAAAGCCTGGAATCGCCACTATGTATCCAGGTAGCCAGGCCACCCTGCACCAATACGGCCACGATCGTTGTGCGTGGCGTATCGAGGATGCTTTTGTCCACCGCATAGCGAAGGATTTGCCGGTGCGCCGTCAAAAGTGCCGTTTGAAGCAGGGCCTCAACGTCCTCCACCTCGGGTTGCGCCTCTTTCTGGAAGCTCTCGGCAAATGATTGCAATGCCATCTGGGCAGCCACTTCACCCTCGGGATGCCCCCCCATACCGTCGGCCAGCAAGAACACGGCTGCGCCACGGGTGTAGCAATAGCCCATGCGGTCTTCATTCTTCGGGCGGCCACCTTTGCGGCTGAGCTGAAAAACGGAGAATTTCATTTCGTCTTCCCGCCGAATTTAGTCACATTTTTGACGCTTTTCTTGGTGTCGGTGACCATTGTGTCGAACTGCAGACGTACCTTTTCGCTGACGGACAGCTTGGTATAGCGTCGCTCCCCCTCCCGGCTGAGCTCCTTTTGCAGTGCAAATACCGACTGCGGCCGCGAGAGCGGGTCCAGCGCCATACACCATTCGACCACTTCAATGAGGTTGTCGGAATAAACGCCGCGCAGACGGGCCAGCGCGATGGCGATCCGGTCTTTTTCAAGCCGCTGGGGCGCCTCGTTGGGTGGGTAGCCCTGCATGCAGGCGTAAATGCATGCGCCAATGGCGTAAATATCGGTCCAAGGGCCCATGGATGCATCCCGACGGTACATTTCCGGCGCGGCAAAGCCGGGCGTGTACATCGGCCGGATGAAGTTGCCCTCTTTGCTCAGCACTTCACGCGCGGCACCAAAGTCGATCAGCACCGATTTGTTGTCGTCGGTGATGAAAACATTGGCTGGCTTGATGTCAAGGTGCAACATTTTGTGCTGATGCACGATGCGCAAACCTCGCAGAATTTCGTCGAACAGCGAGCGAATGGTGGATTCGCGGAACACCTTTTGCTGCTTCAAGTCCCGCGCAGTAATGATGAAATCCTGCAGTGCGGCGCCTTCCAGGTAATTCATCACCATGTAGACGGTTTCATTCTCACGAAAGAAATTCATCACGCTGACCACGGACGGGTGCGAAATCTGGGCCAGCGAGCGCCCCTCTTCAAAGAAGCTTTTCAAACCAAGTCGGTAAAGCGACAGCTTTTCAGGGGCGACCTGGGGTCGCAGCTCACCCAGGCCCCGCGTCGCCAGCGAGGACGGCAGGTATTCCTTGACCGCGACTTTTTGCCCCTCAGGGTCCAAGGCCAGATAGACGACGCCAAACCCGCCCGCGGCCACCTTGCGCACAACGCGATACCCTCCGATCATCGTGTCCGGCGGTAACGGGGCAGGCTTGACCTTTGACATATTTTTGGAAGTATCGCTCGCCAGATCAGGTTGAACCGGGTTATTCTCGGGGCCCTTAAAAGGAAGAGCCGCCTAATGCCAGTTTACAGCATGACTGGCTATGCCAGTGCACAGCACAGCACAGCCAATTCCGCCTCAGATGGTGACGTCAAGACCGCATCTGTCAGCCAATTGGGGCTGGAAATCCGCTCGGTCAACAGCCGATTTCTTGACCTCTCCTTTCGCCTTCCGGAGGACCTGCGTGCACACGAGCCTGCCCTTCGCGACTTGGTGGTTGCGCACATCAAGCGAGGCAAGGTCGAAGTACGCGCAACCATAGAGTCCAAAGACGCTCAGACTGTAGCCGACCCTTCCACCCGAATTCTGCAGCGGCTCAATTCTGTGCAGGATAGTGTCAAAGCCTGGCTACCCGACGCCGCGCCGCTTAGCGTTGCCGACGTCCTGCGCCTGGCCGGCACCGAACAGACCATCGCGACCGACTGGAGCAAAGTGGTGGTGACGGTGGCTCAAAAGGCCGTGAAGGCCCTGCTTGCCTCGCGCCAACGGGAAGGCGAACGACTGGCGACAACCCTGCTCGATCGCACTTCCCAGCTGAGGGCACTTGCGTCCCAAGCCGTGCCGATGGTGCCCAAGCTGGTCGAACAGCAGCGCCTGCGCTTTCTCGACCGCTGGAAAGAGGCGATGGCATTGACTGAGGGTGCCGTGGCGCCCGATGCGGCGCGCGACCGCGCGCTGACAGAGGCGACCGCCTTTGCCATCCGTATCGACGTTGCCGAGGAAATTACGCGGCTCGACGCGCATCTGGATGAAATTGAGCGCTTGCTCAAAAAAGGCGGCGAAGTGGGCAAACGGCTCGACTTCCTGATCCAGGAGCTGCACCGCGAGGCCAATACGTTGGGCGCCAAATCAGCAGCCCTTGAACTGACGCATATTTCCGTCGACATGAAGGTCTTGATTGAGCAGATGCGCGAGCAAGTCCAGAACATAGAATAGCGGCTCCCCCAGCCTTTCCGCCACTCGACCTCAGATGGACTATCCCGGTAACTTGTTTGTTGTAGCCGCCCCGAGCGGGGCAGGCAAATCGAGCCTGGTCAAGGCGCTGCTCGAGCTGGACTCGCGCGTGCACCCTTCGGTTTCACACACGACCCGCGCCCCGCGAGGGCAGGAAAAGCACGGTCGGGAGTACTTCTTTGTTTCCCCGGCGGAATTTGATGCGATGGTGGCCGCCAATGCGTTCGTGGAGTGGGCGCACGTGCATGGCCAACGCTATGGAACGTCAAAAAAGGCAATCGAAGAGCGAATCGCTCAAGGCGCGGACGTCATTCTGGAAATCGATTTTCAAGGCGCGTTGCAGATTAAGAAGATCTTCGCTAATGCTGTTTCGATCTTCATACTGCCTCCGAGCTGGGAGGAATTACGCTCCAGGTTGGAGCGTCGGGGTGAGGATGCCGAAAACGTGATCAATATGCGACTTAAAAACGCGCAGCTGGAGGTCGCCCAGGCCCATCACTTCGATTTCGTTATAATCAACGAGCTTTTCGACCGAGCGCTTTTTGATCTAAAAGCAATCGTTCATTCTCAGAGGCTCAAGTTTTCAGCGCAGCAGCGAGCTCGCGCCGAGACCTTTAAGGCCCTGAACATCCCCTAGCAGACCTGTCTGGAGAACACCATGGCCCGCATTACCGTTGAAGATTGCCTTCTTGAGATTCCCAATCGTTTCCAGCTGGTCTTGGCGGCAACCTATAGGGCCCGCATGTTGAGCCAGGGTCACACTCCCAAGATTGAAAGCAGGAACAAGCCCGGGGTCACGGCTTTACGTGAGATCGCCGCGGGCAAAATTGGCCTGGAAATGCTGAAAAAAGTTCCTCTTTGAAAATATTGAATACCGCTTCCGCGCACCAAAAAGCACCCAAATAGGGTGCTTTTTTTTCGCCTGTTCGGCTGAATTCTTCCGTGCGCGCTATATTCGAAGCGTGAATACACCCGCCAGCCTGCCAACAAAAGACTCGTCAAAGCTGATTCCGAATGCACGAGCTGGCGCAGCCCGGGCGGCTGCAGAGAATGCCGCTGCCGCCAGTTTTGCGGCATTAACGGCCCGGCTGGAATATTTAAGTGCGGCCGATATAGAACTCGTGCGCCAAGCCTACCGATTTGCCGATGAAGCGCATTTAGGCCAAATCCGCAGCAATGGCGAGCCCTACATCACTCACCCTATTTCGGTAGCAGCCCAATGTGCGGACTGGCGACTGGATGCGCAAGCGGTCATGGCAGCCCTGCTGCACGATGCGATTGAAGATTGCGCCGTTACGAAACCCGAGCTGATTGAGCGTTTTGGCCCCGCAGTCGCCGAGCTCGTGGATGGGTTGACGAAACTTGACAAGCTGCATGTCAACACGCGGGAAGAAAATCAGGCGGAATCCTTTCGAAAGATGTTGCTGGCCATGGCCCGCGATGTGCGGGTTATTTTGATCAAGCTTGCAGACCGCTCGCATAACATGCGTACGCTATCTGATCTGCCGCGCGAGAAGTGGGGACGCATTGCGTCTGAAACGCTTGATATCTATGCACCCATTGCCCACCGCTTGGGGCTGAACCAGACGTACCGCGAATTACAGGACCTGTCATTCCAGCACCTGTTTCCGTGGCGCTTCAACACGTTGAGAAAGGCCGTTGACAAGGCCCGAAACCGGCGGCGTGATCTGATTCAGAGAGTTCAAAAGGAAGTAGAAGGTGTTTTTTCATCAAGCGGCATGGCGGTCAGGATCTACGGCCGCGAAAAGTCGTTGTATTCCATCTACAAGAAAATGGATGGCAAGCACCTCAGCTTCGCGCAGGTCACCGATATCTATGGCTTCAGAGTTCTGGTCCCCACCTTGATTGACTGCTATACCGCACTGGGATTGCTCCATCAGCTCTACAAGCCACTTCCAGGCAAGTTCAAGGACCACATTGCGATTGCCAAGGTCAATGGTTACCAGTCTTTGCACACCACGCTGGTTGGCCCCTCAGGCGTCAATGTCGAGTTTCAGGTTCGAACCGATGCCATGCACGTCGTGGCCGAGTCCGGTGTTGCCGCCCACTGGCTCTATAAAGAGAATACTTCGGCGGGGGGCCCGTCAGATGGCTTGGGCGCACAATGGCTGCAATCCCTGCTGGATATTCAGGATGAAACAAGGGATGCTGCCGAATTCTGGGACCACGTCAAAGTTGACCTGTTTCCCGACGCCGTTTATGTTTTCACGCCAAAAAGCCAGATCATGGCATTGCCTCGGGGCGCCACAGTTGTGGATTTTGCCTATGCGATTCACAGCAACGTCGGAGATAGAACGGTTGCAGCAAAAGTGGGTGGGGAACTGGTCCCACTGCGAACCGAACTGAAAAACGGGGATGTAATAGAGGTCATTACCGCGCCTGTTTCTGCACCCAACCCCGCCTGGTTGACCTTCGTCCGTACCGGCAGGGCACGCTCCAAAATTCGCCATCACCTGAAAACAATGGCGCACGCAGAGTCTGAGGAACTGGGAGGCAAGCTCTTGGCTAAAGCGTTGAGAGCTGAAGGGATCGAGAACATGCCTGATGAGTCAGCAGATTACACGGGCATTTGGGACAAGTTATTGCGCTTTACTGGCAACAAGGCTCGCAACGAACTGCTCGCCGACATCGGCTTGGGAAAACGCATTGCCAACATCGTAGCCAAGAAACTTGTCACACTTTTGGCAGAGCGTGGCGAGAAGCCCGATGCCGTACTTCTGACGCGCGAACGTTTTGGTGAAACTGACACGCCGTCACTGACCGGCCTCGCATTGGATGGCAGCGAAAACGCTTCAGTGCAGTTTGCAAAATGCTGTCGGCCGATTCCGGGCGACGATATTGTTGGGTATCTTGGTCGAGGCGAGGGCCTGATTGTCCACACGGCGAACTGCCCTACGGCTCAAAAGTTGCAGCACAAGGATAGCGAACGTTTCATACAAGTCGAATGGGCCGACGAGACAGTCCGGCTTTTTGAGACTGGTATTTCAGTCATGGTGACCAATGGCAAAGGTGTATTGGCCAAAGTTGCTTCGGCGCTCGCTGCGTCAGAGGCCGATATCACCCACATTGATATGGGCCAGGAACCGACCCAGACTACGGCTGAACTGCGATTTATCGTGGGTGTGCGAGATGTCGCTCACCTTGAGACCACGCTGCGGGCCCTTAATCGTGCCAAATCGGTGATTCGGGCAGACCGTACGCGAGTCACGACTTAGAAACACCAGAACCGCCGGTCGGCTGAGCCGGGGCCGGGTAAACGACGCGGGTCACTTCAATTTCCGAAACACTTGCCGGTGTCGTTAACTGCAAGACGTCACCTTCCCGGGCCTTCAAAAGCGTTCGGGCGATGGGCGACACCCAACTCACCTGCCCTTGTGCACTATCGACCTCGTCGACACCCAAAATGGTAATTGTTCGCTCCAGGCCCGTGTCATCCACATAGGTGACGGTGGCACCAAAAAACACCTGATCACTTTGATGATGTACGCTGGGGTCGGTAATTTCGGCAAGCTCCAGGC